>CAMHIV010000061.1 GCA_946185185.1 uncultured Treponema sp.
TACAGTTGTATCGTGGTTAATTATTTGGAAAATAACTCATACAACACAAGTATTTTTTCTGTAAAATAGTTCCCATAATAATCCTGCTTCGGCTTCTAGTCTTCCTGCCAATCAGTCCTAATGTCGAATTCTGTGAAGTAGCATAAACTCGACATTCGGCTTCTAATTTATTTTTACAAATTTCACTTTTTTGTCATTCTTAATAGATAAAAATTCTCATTTACGCTATACTTTTATAAATATTTTGTTTTGAAGGGAATATTGGTATGTTTAAAATTATCGAAAAGCGCAAGCTTTGTGGAGCTTCTGCAACATGGTATATGAAAGTTCAGGCTCCAGAAATTGCCCGCAACCGTAAAGCCGGACAGTTTATTATTCTTCAGGTAGATGCAGAATTTGGCGAAAGAATCCCGCTTACAATCGCAGATGCTAATGCCGAAGAAGGTTGGATTGCACTTGCATTCCAGGCTGTAGGGGCTACAACAATGAAATTAGCAGAAATGAACGAAGGCGACGAGCTTGCTGCCTTGCTTGGACCACTTGGAAATCCTTCTGTAATTGAAAAGAAAGACGGTCCTGTAGTTGTAGTTGGTGGTGGTTTTGGTGTTGCTCCTTGCTATCCAATCGTACAGGCTCACAAAGCAATTGGTAATAAAGTAATCGTAGTAATTGCTGCCCGTACAAAGGATCTTTTGATTTACGTTGATGAAATGAAGGCTATTGCCGACGAAGTTATAATCATGACAGATGACGGTTCTGCAGGTCGTCAGGGTGTTTCTACAGTTCCTCTTAAGGAAATGTGCGAAAGCCAGACTCCTCCAGCAGAAGTTATCGCAATTGGACCTCCAATCATGATGAAATTCTGTGCTTTGACAACAAAGCCTTACAATGTTCCAACAACAGTTTCTTTGAACACAATCATGATCGACGGAACTGGTATGTGTGGTGGTTGTCGTGTTGCAGTCGGCGGCGAAACAAAGTTCGTTTGTGTAGACGGTCCGGAATTCGACGCTCACCAGGTAGACTGGGACAACATGATGATGCGTATGAAGAGCTTCAAGACAGTAGAAGAAGCCCACAAATGCCGCATGCAGGCTGCTGCTGACGCTTTGAAAAAATAGTTTAGGTTTTGAGTTTTTTGGGAAAGCATAAAAGGCGGAACGCGAAGGAAGAAGCCGCAACCGGCGTCCTCTGAGTGGCTTTTGCCGAATGGCATAAAAAATCTTGAGGCGAAAGGCCGAAAGATTTTACCAAAAAAACACTCAGCAATAGCCGGAATCGGATTCTGACTGGGAGTGCAGCCGATTTTTGGATTAGTAAAACTCAAAAATTAAAGGAATTTTAAAATGGCACATAAGACTATTGAAGAATTAGATAAAATCGCCAAAGACGAACTTGCAAAACTCTCTGGCAAAGAACTTGCAAATAAAGACCGCATGGCAATTCCACAGATGGAAATGCCTAGCCGCGAACCAAAAGAACGTGCTCGCCAGATGGCAGAAGTTGCTCTTGGTTATACAGAAGATCAGGCTGTTTGTGAAGCAAACCGCTGTCTTCAGTGTAAAAATATGCCTTGTATCAACGGATGTCCTGTTGGAGTAAAAATCCCGCAGTTCATCGCAAAAATTGCACAGCGTGATTTTAAGGGTGCAGTTGATACAATCAAGGAAACATCACTTCTTCCTGCAATTTGTGGACGTGTTTGTCCTCAGGAAAAACAGTGTCAGGGTCAGTGTACAGTAGGTAAGGTTTACAAATCTGCTGAGAAAGCTGTTTCAATCGGTCGTTTGGAACGCTTTGTTGCTGACTGGGAACGCGAAAATAATAAGGTTACAATGCCAACAATCGCTGCAAAAACTGGAAAGAAAGTTGCAGTTATCGGTGCAGGTCCTGCAGGTCTTACTGTAGCAGCTGACTGTGCTCGCGCAGGTCACGAAGTTACTGTATTTGAAGCATTCCACAAAGCCGGCGGCGTTATGATGTACGGTATTCCAGAATTCCGTCTTCCTAAGGCAATCGTTCAGAACGAAATCGACAACCTCAAGAAAATGGGCGTTAAGTTTGAAATGAACTTCCTTGTTGGTCGTACAGATACTTTGGATCAGCTTTTTGAAGAAAAAGGCTTTGATGCAGCTTTCGTAGGAACTGGTGCAGGTCTTCCAAAGTTCATGCGCATTCCTGGCGAAAACCTCATCGGTGTATTCAGTGCAAACGAATATCTTACACGTGCAAACCTCATGAAGGGTTACGATAAAGAACATGCTGCAACACCAATCTACGAAGCAAAACATGTAGTTGTTTGTGGTGCAGGTAACGTTGCTATGGATGCTGCCCGCATGGCATTCCGTCTTGGTGCAGAACAGGTAGACATTGTTTACCGCCGTACACGTGCAGAAATGCCAGCTCGTCTTGAAGAAATTGCTCACGCAGAAGAAGAAGGCGTAAACTTCAGATTCCTTGAAAACCCTGTTGAAGTTCTTGGAACAGAAGACGGACACGTTCGCGGAGTAAAAGTTCTTTCTTACGAACTTGGTGAACCAGATGCTTCTGGCCGCCGCTCACCTGTTGCAATTCCTGGCAGTGAGCACGAAATCGCCTGCGATGCAATGATCGTAGCTCTCGGAAACGGTTCAAACCCACTTCTTGTAAAGACAACACCTGGCTTGAATCAGGATGCCAAAGGCCACATCACAGTTGATGAAAAACAGGCTACAAGCAAGACAAAAGTATGGGCCGGTGGAGACATCGTCCTCGGTGCCGCAACAGTAATCCTAGCGATGGGTGAAGGAAGAAAGGCAGCCGCAGGAATTAATGAATATCTTGCAAAGTAATAATGCATTCGCCCAGAGCGGGCGAGTTTGCGTAGCAAACTCGAGTTTTGACGCGAAGCGACAAATACCGATGGGCGAAGGACGTAAGGCTGCTGCAGGTATCAACGAATACCTTGCAAAATAATTTTTACGGTGGTTGAGCGGCCCCTGAGTGGTTACTGAGCTTGTCGAAGTACATTCGAAGGGTGGTCCCTGAGGCTCTCGAAGGGTGGTCCCTGAGGCTCTCGAAGGGTGGTCGATACCACCAAATCAATGAACTCCCATTTTGCGGTTATTGCAAAGCGGGAGTTTTTTTTATTTCAGAGAAGTTCATTTTCTACCGATAAAAAAGTATGGCATCTAAAAAATCGAATAATAACACTGGCATTTATATCGCAGCATTTTTTCTTTGCGTAATCTTATTGATAATGCTTTTTTTTGTAAAAAAAGATAACATCGTTTCAAACCTTAAAAAAACTAACTTTTTCGAACGGGTCGGCGTTTCCACTCCGGAATTCGTTTCCAATCACCAGCAAGCGCAGAAAATTCCTCAGGTCGAAGAAAAATACGAATTCAATCTGATGGATGATTCAACAAAAACAACAACACTACCACCTGCTGTTTCAAATAATTCAGAAGGTGAAGAAATTGATGTTCAGGCGGACAATCCAATTGACCGTGAAATAATTGCAGCCACAAAAGCAGCAGAAAGCACACGAACTACAGAATATGAAGAAAAAGCCCCTGTAAAAGTAACAAACTCTGACCAGGCTTCAACAAAAGTCGAACCGACTAAAATTCAAAGCCGCAGTACAAACCTCTGCTTTGTTGTTATCGATTCAGAAGGAAAAGTAAACCGTAAAATCATAACACGAAATCTTCCAAAATCTGATTCACCGCTGACCGAAGCATTAAAAGCCCTGATTGCAGGACCAATTCCAGGCGAATCAAACTGCATGAATTTAATTCCGCCGGGAACACGCCTTATCGGTGCTTCGGTAAAAAACGGTGTTGCAACCTTAAATTTCAACGAAGCCTTTGAATTTAATACATATGGAGTTGAAGGATGCATTGCACAGTTAATGCAGATTGTATACACTGCAACAGAATTTTCAACTGTAAAAAGCGTACAATTTTTAATCGAAGGCGAAAAGAAAGATTATCTTGGAACAGAAGGTCAGTGGATCGGAACTCCCCTTACCCGAAGCAATTTCTAGAAACTATTATTTCTTGTCAAAAAACATATTCTCATAGCTTTTCTGTAGAACTTTACTTGCAGATGTTTCGCGGTTATTGGCAATCGAATAGCCCAACGAACAGGACAATTCTTCAACCCTGTTTTTTGAGAATTGTCCGCATTCCCGTTTAATTCCCTTGAAAAGCTCTTGAATTTTATCCTGCTGTTTTACAGAAATAATAAAAACAAACAATGAACCCGAAATCCTGAAAATCTGCTTCTGCATTTCATGTTGAATATCAAATTGCGTTGTTGTAGTTTTCAAAATATTTGCAAAACTTGTAATATAAAAATTAGTCTTTTTAATTCCAACCGCAGTATTCAAATGCTCAAGATTGTTAATTCTTGCACAAACCAAAAGAATCGGTTCAACATGTGAATTGATTTCTTCTGTAAAAACCCGGTTAAATGTCGATGTTTTTTTCAAACCGGTTAAATCATCTGTGTCAGCTTCTTTTTCAATTCTTCTCATTATCTCAGAATAAATCGTAACCTGAACAATAATTATGTAGTAACCAATTTGTTTTTTTCCTTCAAACAAGCCGACTTTTCTACCGTAATACAAAGACTTATTTTGAATAGACGAAAGATAAAACTCATCCTTCTGCTGAACGTCTTCAAAAAATCCCAGCCGTGCAAAAATGCTTTCCGAAAAAATCCCGGAAAAAGTAGTTCTCTGTTCTTTTGAAATTGAATAAAAATCAAAAAACTCATGGGCGCAGGTATTTGCTTCAATTAATTTATCATCGTTTGAAAAAACAAAAATCGGATAGCAGGAAGAAGCAAATAAATCCCCGTTTAAAGCCCGCATCGAACGTTCTTTTTTTTGAAAGTACACTGTAATAAATGTAGCAATCGAAAAAACGAAATATGAAATTGATGTGGGCATATCCGAAAACTGCACATAGGTATAAAGGAAAAAGTTTTCTATAAAAAACTTATAAATGTTAATAATAAAAAAGAACATTGCAGAAAGTGTATACGAAAGAATCGTAATTCTACTGGACATTTTCTGCTTTAATTCAGAATAAAAAGAATATGCAATGCACAAAAAAATACTTACATAACAAAAAACACTATGAATATAATAAAAAACTGTCTTTGGAAAATTATACGCCGGAAGAGTCGCTCCCAAAATATAATCCGGAACCTTTATAAAAAGGTGAGATGTTGAAAAAACCCGCATAACAATCATCACAATTGTTGTAAAAAATGGAAGCAGATAAATATATGAAATGTGAGATTTCTGATCATATCTCTTTGGGACAAATAGGTAATACGTAAATGAAATTAATGAGCAGGTTGAAATCTGGGCGCACAAATACACCAGAGACTGAACAATAATTAATATCTCTGTAGTTTGAACAGCACTTTGAACTAAATCTAGAATCGCCCAAAATGCAAAGGCTAATTCACCAATTCCACCATGAAATGAACCGGAATTCTTGTGACATGATTTAAGCAGAAGACTACTGTAAGCAAAACAACAAACCGCAATAATAACTCGTAAAACCAAACTACTGCTTTCAAACATGTCACTCTCCGCAAATATTGTGAAAATTAGTTATAATTGTTTGCCTTCAATATTTTCTGAAAGTATTTAGGATTTTTTTCGTAGACATTTTTATAAACCGTAAGCGTAAAGAAATCATAAACAGACTCGTTTTTCTTAGACGATTTAAAATTTCTGCTCCAACTCTTAGATTCCGGCTGATAATACAATCCTGAAATATAAAGCGAATTATCATCCTTTCTTACTTCAGTGCTAGTCAAATCCAAATACGAATCCCCTGTGCTCAGCAAAAGTTGGCGATGCAAAAAATCAATCGGTGCCGTCGGAATTTTTCCAACAGAAACAAATGCAGCGTCTCCCAACATAAACACATTATCCATCGCCTTTGACCATGCAGAATCAAGTTCTACTTTTATTCCATCTTCTGTTGCAAAACTCTGTTCACTGATATTCTTCAGCTTTGGCATTGAATGAGCAGAAGCTTTTGTACTGTTTTCAAATCCCTTAAATTTTTCAAAGGATTTATCTCCTGATCCTGTAATCTGCCCTGTAGTTACAATAAAAAACTCCGGAGAACCTTCTTCCTGATAAACTTCGCGCACATTAAAAAGCGGAATAATTGCGTCATAAAGAACAGTAACATATCCTCCAAACTGCCCGAAATATTCACTGTTTTGCACCGAAATCTTATTGTGCGACAAAGCACCGATTTTTATGCGTCTTGCACTCAATTCATAAAGCATATCGTGCATATAGTTTACAAGTTCCGCTTCTTCACTCGTAAACCCTGAAATTATTTTTTCGCCGGTCAACTCAAAATGATTTGCCGTTTCATCAATTGAAAAATAAATTTCAACTTCCGTTTCCGGCTTTTTTTCTTTCGTATCACTCGGGGCATAATATCTTGCAGCAAAAGTTTTTTTGTCATATTGAAGAATACCAAAATACGACTTTCGGTCAAAAGTTTTATCCTCGTAATAAACATACTGACCTGGGAGCTCCTGAATATATGGTTCAAATCCAGGAAGCGAATAAGCCAGCAATGGGAAAAATAAAAAGGCCAAAAATAGAAGCGTCTGTTTTTTCATAAAAATCCTAAGCGTTCAAGGCGTCAATTTCTGCCTTTACAATTTTTGCAATTTCAGCAGAAGCATTGTCTTTAGACATCAATTTTGAATCAGCTTCTTTTCTGAGTTTTACTTCAACATTAGGAAGATTCTTTTCGCCAACTACAACACGTACAGGAATTCCAATCAAATCGAAATCCTTGAACTTAACACCAGGACGTTCATTTCTGTCGTCAAGCAAAACTTCTACGCCTGCAGCCTGCAATTCTTCATAAATCTTGTCAGAAACTTCTTTCATCTGACCTTCATATTTTACAGGAACGATTACAACCTGGAATGGTGCAACTGTCATCGGCCAAATAATTCCGTTTTCATCGTTATTTCCTTCAACAATGCTTGCAAGAGTTCGATCAACACCAATTCCGTAGCAGCCCATCACAGGAGTAACAGGTTTTCCGCTTACGTCGAGATAAGAAAGATTCATCGACTTAGTATATTTATTTCCAAGTTTGAAAATATGACCAAGTTCGTTTCCCTTCTTCATGTAGAATGTTCCGCCGCAATCAGGGCACTTGTCGCCTTCTTTACAAGTTCGAACGTCAGCAGTCATAAATGCAGTAAAATCACGGCCAGGTTCAACATGCTTAATGTGGAAACCTTCTTTTCCAGCACCTGCAATACAATCGTGCATTTCCAAAGTTGAATCATCCATCAAAACAGGAATCTTCAAACCAATTGGTCCAACAAAACCGTGAGGAGCACCTGAATATTTCAAAACATCTTCATCACTTGCAAGTTCTGCACCGCTGGCTTTCAAAACTGCAGCAAGTTTTGTTTCATTAACGTCGAGATCACCACGTATCAAAACGCAGAAGAAAGTTTCAGGAATATAAGACTGACCACCTTCTGTAACAGTTTCTGCATTTTTATAGAATTCATTTTTCGAAAGATCGATTGCACAGTTGTACACTTTATAAATCAAAGCCTTAAGGAATGTTGTAGGCTTTGCATTGAAGAATTTTTCCATATCTTCAATGCTGAATACATTTGGAGTTGCAACTTCTTCAACTGCAAGTTCAGTTTTTACCTGAGGTTTTCCATCATTGTCGAGTGGAACTTCTTTTTGACAACTTGCTTTTTCAACGTTTGCAGCATAAGAACAGTTCGGACACAATAGCAAAGTATCATCACCAACTTCACTTTCAACCATGAATTCTTCTGAACCAGAACCACCCATTGCGCCAGTATCAGCCTTTACACTAATTGTCTTCAATCCCATGCGCTTAAAAATGCGTCTGTAGGCAGCAGCAACATTATCGTAAGATGCATCAAGATCAGCCTGATCCTTATCAAAAGAATATGCATCCATCATTGTAAATTCACGACCACGCATAACGCCATAGCGAGGACGAATTTCATCGCGGTATTTTGTATTAATCTGATAAAGTGTAAAAGGAAGCTGTTTGTACGAAGAAAGACCATCGCGAACTAATGCTGTAAAAGCTTCTTCTGCAGTAGGCGAAACAACCATATCCTGTCCCTGACGATTCTGAGCCTTAAGCATTTCTTCGCCCATTTTGTCCCAACGTCCAGATTCTTTCCACAAATCGCCCGGCTGAATTACAGTAGGTTTCATTTCCATCAAGCCGGCTCTATCCAATTCTTCGCGAATGATTTTCTGAACCTTCTGGAAAGATTTAAATCCGATTGGCATATAAGCATAAAGCCCGTTTCCAAGCTTACGAAGCATACCACTTCTCATCATAAGTTTGTGGCTTGAAATCACAGCATCGTTTGGAGCTTCTCTCAAAGTTGAAATAATAAATTTTGAAGTTTTCATATTTTTTCCCTTATAAAATCTTTCTATAAAAGTGTTAATTGCAATTTAAATAAAATGCTTAATTCCGTGATGTTCAATTAATTTAGTTTTTACAGCAACAATATACGAACCAAACATCGCAGTAACCGCATCAAAAGCAGTCGCAAAAGAGCAAATAATTGGAGCAGCCGGTTCCAAAAGCAAGAAACCAGATTCAAAACTTCGGCTGTACAAAGTACACAAAACTGTAAGCGAAATAAAAGAACCGCCAGCCGGGAATCCACCCAAAAGGAATGAAATTCCAAAAGAAGTAAATGTTATCCAAAGAATGTCTTTTAGCGGAATATTCAAGCTTGAATAACTTCGCCAAATCATAATGAATCCGACCGTTGTAACCAAAGCCGAACCACCACGTGCAAACACAGTAAAAAGCGGATAAATTACACCGTTAATTCGTCGGCGAATACCCAAGCTTTCTTTTCCATGGCGAATATTCAACTGCAAGACAAGATTAGAATCCCCGCTGAAAAAAGCAGTCAAAATTGAAGTAATCGAAGCATAAAGAATTCGATACGGATGCGGATCATGACACAAGTAACGCACAATCAATGGATAAATAAGACCAACCACAAGAATAAAATCAACCAGGAGCATTATTATCATTGGCGTAAAAACACCACTTGTGATTATTGCACGGAATTTAACAGTCCAGAAACAAAGAATCGCAATCATTCCATAAGCCAAAAATTCAGTAAAAATTACCGAAATCGTATACATCAACTTAGAAAGCGAATCTACAAGAGTTGTCACCGGACGGAAAACAACCTGATCCACACAAGTTTCAATTCCAATCAAAACCGCAAAGAAATAAGAAGCAATCAAAAAAGTTCCATTATTCAATGTTTCAAAAGCAGAAAAAGGAAGAACGGCTCTAAAAAGATCTGCAATACCCAAAACAGCAGTTCCAGTCTCATTTTCACCAGTAATTGGAATTCGTGGCAATTTAACAAGAAGAATAGAAATAAGACCAACCAGTGTTAAAATGAATGAAGATGCAACAATCACACCCCCAGTCCAAATTCCAGTTTTTATCATGAGATGATTTTCGCGCAATCGATTAAAAGCAATGATTGTGGTAAAAAATACAACTGGAACAATCATATACCGGCCAAAACGAATAACCAGTTCAGTTATAAAATTGATTGCACCGGAAACTGTCGGATTATTTACAGGAAGGATAAAAGCACAGGCAATTCCCAATAAAGCAGCAATAAGATATTTTAACCATACTTTCATAGAACGAAATTATATCATAAAACGCATGTAATATGCTATAATCACAATATGAGTAAAAATTTATTAATTATCGGAAAAGATTCTGCCTCAGTAAGCGATTTTGCAGAAGCCATGACATTCGGAGATTTCAATGTAGCAACAGCAGACGATACACAAAAACGCACCACGTCAGCCGCAAGCGTGAATTCAGTTTTATGGAACAAAGGTTCAGCAGTTTCAGCCCGATCGCTCATAATTCAAGCCGAAACTGCAATCGGATATATCGATGACTATGTTTTCTATTTTGATTCACCACTTTATGCCAGCGAATTTTCAGACTTTTCTGCTGATAACTGCCAGAAAGCCGCAGACGAAATGGTAACCTCTTTTCAATATGCCGCTTTCGAAGCATTAACGAGAATCGAACAAAAAAAATCCCCTGCCCGTCTGATTTTTATCTTAAAAACTCATCCAAGCGCAAAAGACAACCTGCTTTCATCAGGAAAAAATATATCGAATAATCCGGCCAATCCCCTTGTCGCAGCAGCAGAAGCCGCATTCGCAAATTTCGCCGAAAACCTGGCCGCCTTCAAAAACAATCAGGAAAACCTGTCAATCCTTTTAATCACCGGCGATGCCCAAAACGAAACTATGCAAAAAAGTTCCACAATGGCAAACTGGCTATCAAATTACATCAAAACCCTGGACACAAAAAAATCAAAACTATCCCCAAAATCCACCCTAACCTGGATCAAAGCCGGTTCCAAAGCTCCAGGATCATTCCAATTATTCTAATTTATCAAATTTCAGCGCGAACCCGTTTGCAAGTCGCCTTCCGGGTTCCGCTACGCTCAGCCGCTTCACTCACTATCGTTCGCTCCAGTGGCCGCAAGCGCCCTCCACGCTCGGCGCAATAAATAATTCATAAAATGCAATTCGGCCATTTTTTAGGATTCTCCACCCCATGGCTCGGAGTAGCTGTGCTACGACGACGTAGGTAGCTGCCAGCTAAGCAAAT
>CAMHIV010000062.1 GCA_946185185.1 uncultured Treponema sp.
CCGGCTTAAAGTTTCCTCGTATCCTGATGCAGTCCGTCCTTCTGCTTTATAACGCAGGGATTTTTCATTTTTTTTCGATGTCGATGCCATAAATGGTCTTCCAGTCATTTTTCATGGAGATGGGGATCCATCCGTTTGCAGCACAGTCCGATCGCATCTTGTCGGCTTTGGTTATATTGCCGTACTCACGCTCAATGTCGTCGCAACAGAGCATAAAGCCAAGCGACTTGTATTCGTTGTTGTGAATGGTGTAGTTCACCATGCTAGCA
This sequence comes from uncultured Treponema sp., assembly GCA_946185185.1. Classification (GTDB taxonomy): domain Bacteria; phylum Spirochaetota; class Spirochaetia; order Treponematales; family Treponemataceae; genus Treponema_D. Next base: position 270 of record CAMHIV010000062.1, read on the forward strand.
TCTGTAAGGCTGTTTCCGAAAGCAAGAACCGGTTGATAGCCGATTTCCTTTACAATTGTGGAAACCTTGTTCATCTGCAAGTTCTTGATAATATTCTCACCGCCAAGCAAAACGTCGTCATCTTTACTGAAAGTATAATCCAACCCATCCTTTCCATCCTGATTCATAGCAACGAGCACGTTATCGGAGCCTATAACCTGCTTTGGCGGCAGTCCAAGGGCATCGCATACTAAGGCTCGAAGGATAAGGCGGTTCGTTCCACTGGAAACATACACAGTGAATCCGTTCTGCACAAGATAGTTCACAACTTCCACCATCGGCTTATAGAAAGCGTCCGCCCGCTTGAGATTCTTGTAGCCAGGCTGATCAGTCTGCATGAATGAGCGCACATAGGAATCAAATTCTTTGAGTGTAAAGCCTTTGTACACACTTGCAAGCATCCGCTCATATTCCGCTCCTAAAGGAGGCACTCTTCCCGTCCTTCGGAAATCCTCAGCCAGTGCACGCTGCTCCTGCGAAGGTGTGTAATTTGGATCGTCAAGCACGCGATGAATAAAGAGCTGGAAATCAAAGTAAGTGGGATTTGTCTCGCAAAAAAGAGTTCCGTCAAGGTCAAACGCAGCGATTCTGCGCTCAACAGGGATAAAGTCAGGAGAGTTCCTGGTGGTGACAGCAGACACATAAGAAAAGAGAGCCTTCTTTGCAGGCGCGTCATCATTCCAAAGTGAGAGCGCACCTTTTCCTGTGCGAGGAGTACTTGCACAGGAAACAAAAATAAATGATGCAAATGTTGCGAGTAAAACTAACATTGCAAAACGAAATGTTTTCTTCGTTGTTTCCATGAAAATTTCTCCTTATGTTTTTTTTATTTTACAGGATAGTCAAAGTAAGTGTCGGGATACGGCTCGTCTTTGAGGGTAAAGTGCCACCATTCCTCTTCGAGAGGCTTGAAACCGTGGCGGAGCATAGCTTCTCGAAGAATCATGCGGTTTGCATACTGTTCCTCGGAAATTTGCATGTAGTCGGGATGGCTTTCAATTCCGAACCAGTCGAAAGTGCCACCCATATCAAGCTCTTTTTCACTCTCCATATCGAACAATGTCAAATCCACCGTACTCCCACGACTGTGCCCCGATTTTTCTGCAATGTAGCCCTGAGTAAACAACACTGATTTATCAAGGTTCGGATAGAAATACTGTTTCATCCTAGTGTCCGAAGTATCTTTAGCCCAATTTATAAAATGCGTTACTGCACGCTGAGGTCGATATGCATCGTAGATTTTGAGGCGGTAGCCTTGAGCCTTTACATCATCGCTCACAGCTTTCAAAGCCTCTGCCGCTTCGGTGGTAAGAAGTGCAACAGGCTTTTCATAGCCGTTAATGCGATCTCCAACAAAGTTGTAGGTGGAATAGTAGCGGATTTCAAGAATCGCATCGGGAACAGCTTCTGCAAGATAGACAAAGCCTTTCGGTGCGACATCACTTTGTTTACATGATACGTAAAGTACCGAAAAAGCAATTGCTATAACAGTGGCAAAAATAATAGATTTTTTCATTTGAATTCCTCCAGATACTCTTCAAGCACAAGTCCTGAATCGGTAATTTCCTGTGCAACTTCTACACTCCCCACATAACGAATGTGCCACGGTTCATAGGAATACCCCGTAATTTTTTCTTTGCCTTTTAAGAACCTAAGGATAAAGCCGTGATTTGGGAGTTCCTTGTGAATTCTAGAGAAAAGCTCAGGAAGCTGCATCATATCCTCGTTTTCCCACTTCCACTCGCCGTCCACTTTGGGAACGATGTCAATTGCAAGGCCTGTGTGATGCTCGCTCGTTCCAGGAACGGCGACTGTGTTCTTTGCGTACTCTTCGCCGTATTTTTCTGTGAACTCGCGCATAATTTTCTCTTGGTATTCCACGCTGCGGTAAGCGGAATCAATGCCGATTTCAATTCCTTGCTCCAAAAGCGCTTTTTGTAATTCAAGATACGCCTCATAAGTAGATTTTTCCACCTCGGCGGTCTCGTCTTCATACACGGTGTCAACTGTCACAAGGTCAAGGCTTTTTGCGTAATCCCCGCTGATTGGATGAGTTTTGTTCACAAGCACGAGATAATCTGGCTGTTTCTGCGTGATTTTGTCAGCCGCTGTTTTTTTGCAACCTACGGCAAAACTTGCAAAAATCAGTGCCGAAACTAAGGCAAAAAACGTCGTCTTTTTTATCGTTTTCATAAAACACTCCTTTTATTTTTCACAAAATAAATTTATTTTCAAGCAATTTTGGGATTTTTTCCACACCAAAAAGCGAAAAAACTGCATGTCGAACCAAATCCACAATCATACAAGAAGCAAACAAAGCAAGCGAAATCAAAATCACCATCAATGCCATGTACGCTGGATTTTCTGAGGCAAGATACGCGAACCTGCCTTTAAGCACATAAAAGAACACGAGCGGATGCACATGGATGATGTACACGCTGAAAGCAAGCGACGAGGCAAAGCGAATTGCCTTTTTTGCCGCCGCCTTTTCAATTCTAATCTGGCTGAAAAGCACTATGAGCATAATTCCAGAGGCAAAAATGAACGGCGAAAGATAATCCACAAAAAGCTGGGCAACGCCGTTATCTTGCGAGCCTTTGTTAAGGGCAAAATAAGTTACAGGGAAATCCAGAAGCCAGGCGGCGACCACACAGAAAAGATAAATCAAAAAAGCCTTGGATTTTGAAAGTCTGAGCGGATATTTTTTAAGATACGCTCCCACAATGTAAAGACAAACAAGCCACAAGACCGAATATCCCCTGTTCAGGTTGAAAGTGTCCTTGTCGTGCAGATTAAGCATAGTCGCGGCAGAGAACAAAATAAAAATCGTAAGACAAAGCGCGCGATGTTCCTTTTGATTCAAATTCTCCAAAAGCCGGTTGATGAACGGAATGAAAAAGAACAGCCCGACATAGCAAGAAAAATACCAGTACTGGCGGCTCAAAACAGGAAAGAAAATTCCGTCGATAAGTTCCCGGTTTGTGACTTCGTGGAACTGAGCGAAAAAAGGCACGAACCTGAACAAAATAGTGATAACCGAAGAATAAAAGAAAACCAAAAGCCACAGCGGAATGATTTTAAAAAGGCTCACATGCCTTCCTGCCATAGCGTAGCCTGAAATCATGGCGAACACATTGACAGCACAATAAGCCGCCGTTTCCAAAAACCACGCCGTAACATAGTTTGCAGAAAAGCTCTCGCCGCCTTTTAAAATGCCGCCGCAACCTAGAATGTGAAGAATGACGACCATGAACATAGCCGTGATTCTCAAAAGGTCAATGCCGTAGTTTCTTTCCGAAGATAAATTTTGCCCGTTCATTTATTCAAAAACGCTCCTTTTGGCATGCCGTTCCATAGAATGACATGCCAAAATCCGTTAGAAAAGTTCCCTTACTCTAATTCTTTAAAACCTTCGCTGTTTACAAGCTCGAAGTTTTTCATGTCAAATTTACAAATCTGGAACATTTTTGTGCTGCCAAGCCCCGGAATGTCGTAAGTCCAGTATTTCTTGTCAAGAGCCGGCGGATCCAAACATAATTGCAGGTCCAAGCCCCAGCTTAATCCAAGCAAAGCCGTAAAGCTTGTGTTAATATCAAGATCAACAGATCCTTCATCAACCAGTTTATGAGCGTTTGCGGTTATTCCTGCCTCAAAAATAAGCGGCATGAACGCATTTCCCCAAACACCGGCGCTCATATCTGCGGACGCAACTGCCAAATCAAAGCCTATACCGATACCAAGGCGGGCTTCAAGAACAGGAGTAAAGATAACTTGCACACCTCCGCCCATTGTAGCGTTTTCCCTGTTGATTTTTGTAAATCCTGCAAAACCATTGTTTTCTGCATAATAATTATTAGCGTAGAAAGGCGAAGAGTAGAAAGTCCATATTTTAGGAGCAATTCTCTTTCCAAAGCATGTAAACCAGTCCCTGAATCCCCAGTCAACACCACATCGTACTTCGTGTACCTCCATGTGGCAGCCACCGACAAGAATATCATCCATGTAAACAACTGCTTTTGAGGAAAAAAGGATGTCAAATTTAAAATCCATCGTGACCCCGATAGGAACAGCTTTTACAGGCTGAATAAACCTATGGAAAGCCTTTGCATCTTCTGTCGCACGAACTTTATAATCACCAAAAACTTTCTTTTCGCTCTTCCATTTGAAGTACCAATGGTCAATTCCAAAGCCCGAAGTGATTGTTTCGTCTTTAAACATTTTGTCAACATCCCAGAAACCATCTTCATCAGCGTCAATGCCATGCTGCTGCTTGAGATACTCTTTTGTCTGCTCAGGGGTCAGTTTGTCCGGTGTTTTAGAGCTGAAGAGAGAAGTTCCGTACACAGTGAATGCAAGCTTATTTTCTGCCTCAATCTGTGTATATATGAGAGTTTTAAAATAAATGTCCGGGTTTGCATCCGCAAAACTAATGCTTGCATTAATGCCAAATGTCAACTCTCCGTTCGCACCTCTTATGATGTCTACAAGCCACTTTTGTCCGCTAAGACCGGCCGCAAGAGGAGCAACATTAAAACTTAAAGAAGTTTTTGAGATGTATTTTTTGTAGGCTTCGCGTTTGATGTTGTAGAGAATATAGTCTTCTGTATAAATATCTTTGCTAAGCGTACATTCCTGCTCGGCTTCTTTCATATATTTTTCAATCTGTGAATGATAAGCTTCCTCAAGTTCTTTTTTGATTGATTCAGATTTGCTTTCTCCGCCAGTTCTTCTGCATTCTTCAATTTTTTTCTGAATTTTTACAATTTCATCATCAAACAAACTGCGCTCCGAGCCTGACATTTCTGGAACGGCACCAATTTCGCAGCTGAACCAAGGGAGAGCGCCTGCCAAAGTTGAAGCCATGATATTAACATCAGGACAATCATCAGGGAAGAAAAGTGACAATGCGTGGCGGTTAAAAATTACAAGCTCTACATCGCTTGAAATCGGCGTCGCAAGCTGAGCACGGATTTCTTCTGCAACTTCGCCAGGATTTTCCTGCATTACGGCTGCAATAAATGCTGAATCTTTAATAAGTGTGTTCAAATAATCAACATTTTCTGAAAGTGATTTATTTGCGTAATCTTGGCTCACAACGCTTTTTGGCAAGAGCGAGAGCAAAGTATTGATGTCATATTCGCCAGTAAAATCATAAGGCTTATATTCAAAATCAGAGGCTGTAGAAGATTCTGTCACAGGCTCGATTTTTTCAAATTCAGCATCTTCAATGGCGCGCGCATTTCTTCCGCTTCGCTCTTCGCCAGTGTACATACCGATTGTGTTTTTCTCCATATCAAAGATGTAATCGCCTGGCCCGATTTCAGAAATTGCCGCACGGTTGCTTGTTCCGACATCATACATATTGATGACATACTGACCATTTGAGTTGATTCCCAACATTCCGTTTGGATATGTGCTCCTAGAATATTGCATTGGAATAATTGAGAACATAGAAGAAGAGCCGCTTTCACTTCCTGTTCCTGTGCTGCACAAGAAAGTGAGCCACATATTGTTTTTGCGGCCTTTGTGTCCTGCATCAGGTTTCCTCCAGATAATGTCTGAAATGCCGTCGCCGTTCAAATCAGCAGTTTTTCCTTCTGAAAGCGTAAAAGAACCTGCAGGGCTTGCATTTTTTGAGCCGTTGAATTTTGCATAAGAAAACGAAATGCTTCCTTTTGAAACATCCGTAATTTTTATAAAACCATATTCAAAATTCACTTTTGAATTCTGATATGAGTATTTTCCTGAGCCTAAGTCAATGGCATAAACTTCGCCGATACGGGTTGCAATGACAACGCCCTTTGAAATTTGGTTTGCGTTGGCATCTTTAGGACTGTAGAGAGCAGAACCGCCCATAAAAGTCATCTGCGAAATTTCCTGATAAATCAAGGCACGGGAAATATCAGTAATAGAAGAAGCCGCGCTGTTCTGGTCAATTTCCATTGAGCATCCGAATATACCGAACAAAGCCGCCGCAGAAAAAACGGCTGAAAAATTCTTAATAATTTTACTCAATTTCATAGTATTCCCCCTTAGAACTATTCAAAGCAATAAACTGCACAAACTGTGTATTCATTTTCTTTAAATGAAATGTCTACATCTCGGTCTCTAAGATCCACGATGTATTGCTGATTTTTTGCTCCGTAATCCTGCGAAGAAGTCCACACAACATGATTAAAAGTTTTTGCACCGCATTTTCCAATTGAAAAATTCACGATGTCAATCACTTCTGAAAGTTCATAGGCTTCTGCCGCTGTCGGAAGATACCAGCCTTTTTCATATTTTTTTAATCCGTTGGCTTTTCCGTATTTCACAGCATAATCAAACGCAGGATAATTTTTAGAAGACGATTTTGACTCAGAATCGTAATAGCTGATGTTTTTCCAAGTGTTTCTGCCGTCCAAAAGCCCCATAAAGCCGTTGTTAGAATACTTGTGCTTTTTTATGCTGTAGTTTTTCCCTGTCAAAATGCTCTGATTTGCAAGCATGTTCGTGCGGTGTCCGAGCGTTCCTTTCGGAGCAAATGCGAGAGGAAACTCTGAATAATTCAAGCCCACGCCAAGAACGCGGTTTGATTCTTCAAAATGTCCGCCGCGAGTAGAAAAAATGATTGCCACAGGTTTTGCAGAACCTGTGTAATCTTCAATTTGCAAAGGTGTAAGAACCGAACCGTCGTCCATTACGATGTCGCCCAAAGAGTAATTCTTTTTCTGGCTTTCTTTAGAACCTTCTGAAAAACAATAAATTGCACGGACATGATTCTGATTCTGACGATTGTCAGCGCTTACATTGCCGTTTTCAAAATTGAGCGAATAAGTGTTCCCTGTTGCGTCGTAGGCAGATGATGAAGTCCAATATTTTGCCTTTTCGACTGCCTTTCCGCCTGCGGCAAGGATTGATTCATTTACAGTTTTTGAAGTTTCGTAAAGTTCATAAAGCTCGGCGATGCTCGGAAAATACCAGCCTTTTGTAAATTTTCCAAAATCTTTGTCTTTTCCAAAATCAAGAGATGCATTGTATGCCGGAAAAAGTTTTTCGTCATTGAAAGCCTTCAAATCATCTTCCGTGAAACTATAAAAGATTTTGCGTCCGTCCAAGTTTCCTGTAAATCCTTCGTTTCCGTACAATTCGCTGCCACTGTAATAAACCTGATTTTTTACAAGCGTTGCGTTTGTATGAAAATTTTGTGAAAGCACGCCTGTTTCTACAGTGCAAACTGCAAGAGAAGAACCTGCATCGTCAAGTGCAACTCCAAGCACCCGCTCAGAAATTTCTGATTCTGCGCCGTTGATTGAAAAAATTACTGCGACAGGTTTTGCTTTTCCATTGTAAGAAGAGAATGTCTCTTTGTTTACGACAGTTCCGTCACTCAAAACAATGTCGCCGACATGATATTCTTTGTTTGCCGTGCAACTAAAAACCGACAATGCAAAGAACCCAGTTAAAAGGCTCAAAACTGAAGTCATCGTTTTTCTAAAAGTCATCTAAGACCTCCCTATTTAATATGGTATGTAACCAATAATTTGAAAATTTCAGATTCCGTTCCAGGTTCAGAATCAGAGTCAGAAAGATATGTTGTGTGACCGAAATTTCTTTGGGTGGTGTTGCCTTCATCACATTTGAGCCATTCGTATGTGAATGAAAGCTCCCAGTCTTTCCATTGAATTTTTGTACCTAACGCAAATCCTTTTCCGCCCGTCATAAAATCGTTGAATTGTGTCATTCTTTCGTTGTGCATATCGATTGCATCACAGCGGATTGACGGATAATAACGGAAAAAGATTTTTCCAGTCCAATCATTTAAAAATTTGTACTCAAGGTTCAATAAAACAAAAGGCATGAAAAACTGCTGCTCGTAAGTAATGACAGTTCCGGTCAAATCGTATTTTTTAAGATTGGAGGACCAGTATCCGCCCTCAGAAGAATCAAGGGAGCCGTACTGAAGATAACCGCCGCTTGCTTCCATTTTTTGATTTTTGTATTTAAAACCTGCTTCGGGAAGAATTCTGAAATTGGAAATCAAAAATTCATAGCCGCCTTTTATTTCAAATTCATAATTTTTGTTGACGATGAGGTCGCTTGTGCTGTAGTTTGTGGCACGGCTATGATCATCTTTTAAATAATCCCAGTCTTCCATGGAGCCCGCTCTAATAGGAACTGCAATCTCAAAATCTGCTCCAAGCACCGCATGAAATACATTCAAATTGCCGCCCAAAGCGATTTTTGGAGAAAAAGGAGCGTTCCAGTCAAGCCGGCTCATAACATCGCCGCTTTCTTTGTAATAAACATACTCACTGGTAAAGGCTGATTCAAAACCTGTGGAAAGCTCAAAACCATAAGAGATGTTTTTCTGCTGACTTTTCCAGGAACTCTGTGCCTGATTTTGTTCCTGCGTAAAAGCAAGGCCGACGGCGAAAACAAAAAGAGCGGCCGTTAAAAAAAGTTGTTTCATAATGACCTTAGTTTGCCGTGATGTGGTTTCGACAGGCGGCTTGAAACTTCGTTGCCTTGTTCCAACCTCCGCGCGTGTATATAAAAAAGCCCCTGACGAACTGTGCGGATAAAATGCCACGCGAGCCGACAAGGGCGATTTTTTGAGAAAGTGGGTTGTATTTTCTGAATTTGTTGCGCGCGAGTTTCCGCTACGCGATTTGGATAGAGTTCGCTCTGAGCGAATCTGCGAAATTATATGGGCGGTTGCCATCGTGTCAAGAGGTTTTGTGAAAAAAGTTGTGATTTCTTCGCTGTGTGGGCGGTTATTGCCCCCGATTTCGCATTGCACGGGAATAGCATAGCACGGATTTGGGATTTTAGGGAAGAGGTCATTTCTTGCTCTTCTTTGTGTCAAAAATATTTGTGTGCGAATTCACGCGGTACAGCGTAAGAATGAGCAACTTGCCCTCGCTGCCTTTTAAGAGCCTAAGGATAAAGCCGTGATTTGGGAGTTCCTTGTGAATTCTAGAGAAAAGCTCAGGAAGCTGCATCATATCCTCATTCTCCCACTTCCATTCTCCGTTAACCTTTGGCACTATGTCAATTGCAAGCCCTGTATGATGCTCACTCGTTCCTGGAACCGCCACGGTGTTGCGGGCATACTCTTCACCGCATTTTTCAGTAAAATCGAGCATTATTCGCTCCTGATATTCCACGCTACGATACGCCGAGTCAATACCAATTTCAATTCCCTGTTTTTCAAGAGCAGATTGCAACGAAAGGTATGCTTCGTAAGTAGCTTTCTCGATTTCGGCAGTTTCGTCATCATAAACGGTATCCACCGTCACAAGGTCAAGGCTTTTTGCATAATCCACACTTATGGGGTGCATCTTGTTTACCAACACAAGGTAATCAGGATGTTCTCCCTTGTAACCGTAGTTTTTTGTACTTTCACAGCAAACGACAAAAAAATACAAAAGCAAATATCAAAATTGTGCTAAAAGCGTTCAGTTTCTTCATTTTTCCTCCTTGTATAAATCTTCATTGCGGTGGTTGTATCGCCACTCGCACTCCATCAAATGTATCAGAAATTTGTCGGAATCACAACCGTTGAATTTGGCGAAGCTTCACGCAAACAAAGTTTGCACGTTCTCAATTCCGTTCACATGGCATTTTTCTCTTGCGAATTCGTTTTCACCATGGAAAACCCGGTAGTGGTCGTAGTCGTTGAGAATCAAGCCGTCATAAGCCTTCCAGCCGTCAGAATGAATCGTCGAGCCTTCAATGGAAAAAACACTGGAAAAAGAAAATATCATGGGTAGCATGAGCGAAGAAAAACTTCTTTTTAAAATGGCAATGCCCATGATTTTTTCCGTACTGGTTTCTTCGCTTTATAACCTTGTAGATTCAATCTTTGTGGGCAGGGTTGGTAATATAATCCTATGCATAATCCGTCTAAATGTGTAGGCTATATTCTTACCTTCAAGAACGGCACTTCGGTTTATGTAACGGGCGACACCTCTAAGACTCCACAAATGGCCCAGCTTTCAAAAAAACAGATTACCTACGCATTTTTTTGCTGTGACGGAATCTACAACATGAATCTGGAAGAAGCTGCCGAATGTGCAAGACTCGTGGGAGCAAAGCACAATATTCCTTACCACAACACAGCAAGCACAAGAGGAAAACCCTTCGATAAAAAACGGGCAGAAGCCTTTAGCGCCCCCAATCGCATGATTTTAGATATGGGAGAAGAAATCCTTCTGGAAAAATAGGCAGTTTTTCAGAAAGTGTCGCTTATTACACACATCTTGAAACTTTGCCCATAGAAAATAGACACTTGTCGCTTATAATACAAGTGAGCGTTAGGGCATGGAGCAGCTGCGAAGCAGGCCACTGGACTGAGCGAA
>CAMHIV010000063.1 GCA_946185185.1 uncultured Treponema sp.
GTGCAAAGGCCGGTCTTTTCCTTTCGTTTCAGAATCCTCTTGAAGTTCCGGGAATCTCTCTGGAATCTTTTATCCGTTCTTCTTTGCAGCAGAAAACCGGCGAAAGAGTAAAGCTTTTCCAGTTCCAGAAGGAACTCAAGGCTAATATGGCTCTTCTCAATATGGACGAAAATTATGCCAAGCGTGATTTGAACGTAGGTTTTTCAGGTGGAGAACGAAAAAAGAGCGAGATTCTTCAGCTTTTAATGCTCAAACCAAAGCTTGCAATTCTTGATGAAACAGATTCAGGTCTTGATGTTGATGCAGTTCGCACAGTTTCAAAGGGAATCGAAGAATATCAGAAAACTCAGAATGGAGCACTTTTAATCATCACCCATTCAACACGAATATTGGAAAGTCTTCATGTAGATTATACACACATTCTTGTAAAAGGCCAGATTGTAAAAACTGGTGATGCGGCTCTTGTTGAACAGATCAACGAACGCGGATTTGATGAATTTTTGAGTTAGTATATGGCAGAAGATAAGATTATTATTGACGATGTAAATCGTGAATTTTACGATTTCCGCTACGAAGAAAGTGAAAAAGATTTCTATAGAATTGAAGAAGGTTTGAATCCTGAAATCGTAAAAAAATTAAGTGAAGAAAAGGGCGATCCTGAGTGGATGAAAGAATTCCGTCTTAAGTCACTGGAACTTTACAATAAGATGGGAGTTTCAACTGACTGGATGCCGAATATCGACGGTCTTCACATGGAAAATATTGCAACCTATGTACGCCCAAAAACAGAAATGAGCGGAAAATGGGAAGATGTTCCGGAAGATATAAAAGATACTTTTGAAAAATTAGGAATCCCGGAAGCTGAACGAAAAAGTCTTGCCGGCGTTGGTGCTCAGTACGACAGTGAACTTGTTTATCATAATATTCAGTCTGAGGTTGCAAAACAGGGCGTTGTTTACCTTGGTTTTGAAGAAGCACTTAAAAGCGCAGAATGGGGGCCGATGGTTAAAGAATATTTTATGACCCTTATCACTCCACGGGATCATAAATTTGCGGCTCTACACGGGGCGGTATGGTCTGGCGGTTCCTTTGTTTATGTTCCAAAGGGCGTAAAGCTTTCATTTCCTTTGCAGTCTTACTTCAGATTGAATGCGAAAGGTGCGGGGCAGTTTGAACATACCCTTATTATCGTAGATGAAGGTGCTGATCTTCATTTTATCGAAGGCTGTTCGGCTCCAAAATACAATGTTGCAAATCTTCATGCAGGTGCTGTTGAACTTTTTGTAAAAAAAGGCGCCCACTTAAGATATTCAACAATCGAAAACTGGTCAAAAAATATGTACAACCTGAACACCAAGCGTGCAAAGGTTGAAGAAGGCGGTTCGATTGAGTGGGTTTCCGGTTCTTTTGGAAGCCATGTGGGTTGTTTGTATCCGGAAAGCGATCTTGTTGGTCGTGGTGCCCGTGCAGAATTTACAGGAATTACATTTGCCGGTTCGGGACAGGATCTGGATACCGGTGCAAAAATGGTTCATCTTGCGCCTGATACAACAAGTTTGATTAATTCAAAGTCAATTTCAAAAGGCGGCGGAAAATCAACTTATCGAAGTGCAGTTTATATCGCTAAAAATGCAGAAAATTCTAAGGTCAGTGTTTCCTGCGAATCCCTTATGCTGGATTCAATGTCTAGAAGTGATACAATTCCTGCAAATGTTGTACTTACAAGCAAAGCTGATGTTGGTCACGAGGCAAAAATTGGTCGTATTTCTAACGAGGCAATTTTTTACCTTATGAGTCGAGGAATCAGTGAAGAAGAAGCCAGAAGTATGATTGTTTCTGGGTTTGCAAATCCTGTTTCAAAGGAATTGCCTTTGGAATATGCGGTGGAGATGAATAATCTTATCCGCCTTGAAATGCACGGAGCGATGTAGCGTATGACAGAATTAAAAATAAATAAAATGCCTTCTGCCACATGGAGCTGGCTCAAGATGAACAGCGCGGCTGTAACGCTGGAAGATTCATATTTTTCAGAAATGAAAAATGTTTCTCCTTCTGTGCGGGGGCTCAGCGATTCTGTAAAATATTCTGAAGATTCTGTTTTTACCTCTGATTTAACGGGTGGAGCTGGAAAAGGAGCCGATGTTCTTTATTCTTCTGCAAAACCTGTGGCAGTCACTTTTGGAAAAAAATCTAAAACAGAAAAACCTGTTGTGCTCGAATATGATTTAACTTCGGATTCAAATGCTCTTACGAGCCAGATTATTTGTGCTGAAGAAGATGCTGAAGCAACTGTAATTATTGTATGCTCTTCGGATAAAAAACTTGGCGGACTTAATGCGTTAAAAACTCAGATTGTTGCAAAAAACAATTCAAAGCTTCATGTCATTAAGGTTCAGCTTTTAGGTGAAAAATTCATTCAGATTGACGAAACTGAATCTGTTTGCGCCGAAAATGCTCAGATTGAAGTATCTCACGTTGTGCTTGGTGGTGCAAAAACTTATGTTGGTGTGGGAAATGATCTTGCTGAATATAAAGCTTCATTTAAATCGCACCTTTCATATTATTGCAAAGACGAACAGGAACTGGATTTGAATTATGTAGTTCTTCATCATGGAAAGAAAACCGAATGCAATATGGATGTGAACGGCACCTTGAAAGGAAATTCTAAAAAAACTTATCGCGGAACAATTGATTTTAAAAACGGTTGTGCAGGAAGTGTAGGAAAAGAACAGGAACAGACTCTTTTGCTTTCTGATAATGCTGTAAATAATTCAATTCCAATCATCTTGTGCGATGAAGAAGATGTTTCCGGTGAACACGGTGCTTCTATCGGACGGCTTGGTGAAGATGTCCTTTTTTATATGGAAAACCGTGGAATAGAAAAATCTGCAGCAGAGAACTTGATTGCCAGGGCAAAGGTTCAAAGTACAGTTTCTTTAATAAATGATGAGGATGTTCTTTCTAAGACGGAACTTTTTATGGATTCAATTTTTGGGGAATTGTAGGCAGAAATTATGGCAGTGAACTATAAAGCAGATTTTCCGATCTTTTCTGCGGCAGAAAACAAAGATGTAATTTATTTTGATAATGCCGCCACAACTCAGAGACCTCTACAGGTTATCGAGGCGATAAAGAATTTTTACGAGCATGACAATGCAAATCCTCTTCGCGGCCTTTACGATTTAAGCGGTCGTGCAACCGAGGCGTACGAATCTGCGCGCCATACCGTTGCAACTTTTATCGGCGCAAAGGACTGTGAAATTATTTTTACACGAAATGCATCTGAATCGCTCAACCTCGTAGCTTATGCCTGGGGACTTGAAAATATTCACGAAGGTGATGAAATTGCTGTTTCTGTTACAGAACACCATTCAAATATTCTTCCGTGGCAGATGCTTTGCAAGGAGCGCGGGGCAAAGCTAGTTTGGCTCGAACCTGATAAGGAAACTTGTATTTTCCCTGAATCTGAATTTGCAAAAATAAATAAAAAAACCCGTATTGTAGCAGTTGCACAGGTTTCTAATGTTCTTGGAATTACTCACCCGGTAAATCGTTTTGTTGAACTTGCGCATAAAGTCGGTGCTATTGCTGTTATCGATGGTGCTCAGTCAGTTCCTCATATGAGTGTAAACGTAAAGGATATGGGCGCTGATTTCTTTGCGTTCAGCGGTCATAAGCTTTTGGGGCCAATGGGAATCGGCGTTCTCTACGGAAAAAAAGAAATCCTTGAAAAAATGCGTCCGTTCCTCCGGGGCGGAGAAATGATTGAATATGTAACACGCGATAGTGCTACCTGGGCAGAGCTTCCTCATAAATTTGAAGCAGGAACTGTAAATGCTGCCGGTGCAGTTGGTCTCGCGGCTGCAATTGATTATCTTTCTGCAATCGGTCTGGATAATATTCAGAAGCACGATAATGAACTTGCAAAACGCCTGATTTCTCAGATGAAAAATATTCCGTATGTTCATATAATCGGAAATGAAGACCCGGAAAAGCATTGCGGTATTGTTACTTTTACAATCGACGGCGTTCATCCTCACGATATTGCAAGTCTTTTGGATACCGAAAAAGTTGCAATCCGGGCAGGACATCACTGTGCTCAGCCTTTGGGCGCTTACCTGAATCTTCCTGCTTCTGCAAGAGCAAGTGTTTACCTTTACAACACAGAAGAAGAAGTTGACCGCTTTGTTGCTTCTGTTGCAAAAATTCGAAAGATGAGCGGATACAAGGACTAGAGGTTTTTATGGATACACAGGAACTTTACAGAGAAATTTTAAACGAACATAATATTAATCCTTCTCACAAATCGGAATTGAAAGATGCAAATCTTGTCCTGAACGGTATAAATCCAAGTTGCGGCGATAACATCACTTTGAATCTGAAAGTTGAAAACGGAAAAATTTCTGATGGATCTTTTACAGGAAGTGGTTGTGCTGTAAGTCAGGCAAGCTGTGATATGATGCTGGACCTTGTTATTGGAAAATCTGTTGAAGAAGCTGTAAAACTGAATGATGTTTTTATGGGCATGATTCGCGGAGAACTTTCAGAAGAGGATTTAGAGCCTCTTGATGAAGCCGCTTCTCTTAAGGATATTGCAAAAATGCCTGCCCGCGTAAAATGTGCGGTTCTCGGCTGGCGAACAATGAAAGAAATGTTTGAAGCAAATGCAGATTGCAAAACCTGCGGAAACCCTCATTGCGGAAAGTAGTCATTCACTTTGTTTTTCACTGACAGAACATCTGTTTTTTGCTATAATTTTGGTATGAATATTTGTAAAATTAAATGCGTAGCTAAAGAGGGTGTAAAAATCCCGGAATATAAAACAGTTGGTTCTGCCGGAGCAGATGTTCAGGCATATCTGGAATCTCCAGTTGTTCTTAAGCCTGGAAAGCGGGCACTTATTCCAACAGGTCTTTTTTTTGCAATCCCGGAAGGTTATGAAATTCAGGTGCGGCCACGTTCTGGTCTCGCATTTAAGAATGGCGTTACAGTTCTTAATACTCCAGGCACAATCGACAGTGATTATCGCGGCGAGCTTTGCGTAATTTTAATCAATCTTGGTGAAGAAGATTTTACAATTTCGAATGGCGACCGTATAGCGCAGATTATTGTTGCTCCTGTAACTCAGGGTGTTTTTGAACTTACAGATAAGCTTGATGAAACCGAAAGGGGAGCTGGCGGCTTTGGTTCGACTGGAGTGAAGGCTTGAGATTTCTTGATAATTTTCTGGATGTGCTTTTGGATTATTATTCAGAAGCAAAGAAAATTTTAAAAGCAAAATTTTATTCTCTTGTTGATTTCCTTTTCAGCCTTTATGAAAAGTACCTTTCTGAAAAAGTAAACTTTGTTCTTGAAAAAATTGAATGGTTTCAGGTTCGATATCTTGGAAAAG
This sequence comes from uncultured Treponema sp., assembly GCA_946185185.1. Classification (GTDB taxonomy): domain Bacteria; phylum Spirochaetota; class Spirochaetia; order Treponematales; family Treponemataceae; genus Treponema_D. Next base: position 5,393 of record CAMHIV010000063.1, read on the forward strand.
GCCAGTTAGGTGATTACGTACTCATCCGCTATCTTTGCAAGGAGCTGATGCTTTATTTCGGTGTTTCCTTTCTGTTCTTTTTCATGATTTTTTTCGTAAATCAGATTCTTCTTTTAATCGGCGAGCTTTTAAAGCAGCGGGTTCCGTTCCGTGATACCGTAAGCCTTATGATTTACACACTTCCGTTTGTTATTTCCCAGTCAGCGCCGTTTTCAACTCTTGTCGGTTTTTTAATGTGTCTTGGCCGAATTATGAGTGATAACGAAGTTTTGATTATCCGTGCATCCGGCCAGAGTTACATAATGATTATGATACCTGTTTTTGTTCTGGGAATTCTGATTTCGATTGCTTCATTTTTTGTAAACGATTATCTTCTGCCAATTGGAACTATTAAATACAATCAGCTTTATCGAAAAATTCTTACTTCAAACCCGTCGGTTCAGCTTGAGCCGAATTCCATAAAATTCTTTAACAAGTCGATTTTAATTACCGGCGATGTAAATGGAACTGAAGTAAGTGATTTGATTCTTTTTGATGAAAAAGACGATACTCAGAGAATCATTGTGTCCGGAAAATCTAATTTAATTTCTGCCCGGGATGAAGGCGTTTTGATGCAGCTTAATATGACAGATTCTGTTGTAACTTCTCTCGATACAAAAAAAGTAACGGACTATGAAGTTCTTGATTCAAAAACAATGACGATGAATATTTTTGATTCGGCTATGTTGAATACAAATACACGAACTTCTCCCCGTGAAATGACTTCTTTTGACTTGGGGCGTCAGATTAAACGGCTTAAAAAAATGGAAAATATAAATCCAAAAGCGCTGAATCAATACCGCATGGAATATTTTAAGAAATTTTCCAATCCCTTTGGTTCAATTTTCTTTGCGATTCTAGCCCTTCCGCTTGCTTTTATTTTTGGAAAACATAATGGCCAGACAATCGGGCTTATTTTTGGCCTTGTTATCTGTGTTGTTTACTGGGCTATGATGATTATCGGTCAGATGTTTTCCCTTCGAATTGGAATAGATGCTTTTGTAGCCATGTGGCTTCCTAATACGATTGTCGGGGTAACGGGCGGTCTTTTGTATTTTGCCCTAAAACGAAAATGAAATTAGTATTTTATCTTTTTAAGCGTTTTATTCCGATTTTTTTAGGTTCTCTGGGCTTTTTTTCACTGGTTTTGATTCTTGTAGATCTTTTAATGAATCTTACAAACTATTTGCAGAACGAAGCGACCGCCCTTCAGGTTGCACAGGTAATGCTCTTGTATTTTCCAAAAACATGCTGGTATGCAATGCCGTTGGGAGTTCTTTTTGCAGTTGCCTATACTTTAAGTGATTTGTACGCGAATAATGAGCTTACGGCAGTTTTTTCATGCGGAATTTCGCTCCTGCATTTTACTTTTCCGCTTCTTGTGTTTTCTGTTGTGATGAGTTTTGGACTTTATTTTTTTGAAAACTATCTTGTTGTTCCGACTTATTCAAAAAAGGTTCAGCTTCAGGGTCAGCTTCTAAAAGAAGAAAAATCCTTGAACAGAAATAATATTGTTGTGATTTCGGAAAACGGCTACATCGTTTATAAAGCAAAATTTTATGACAACACTTTAAAGCGTCTTTCTGATTTGTACATGGTATTTCGTAATGGTGAAAAAAATCTTGATGCAATAATTCATGCCGATGCAGCTTCCTGGAGCGATGAAAAACAGCACTGGCTTTTGATGAATCCGGTTTTGTACAAATATGAAGACAATACAATTTCTACCGGAAAGCCGTCTGAAGAATTTATTGAACGCCTTACCGAGCCCTACGAAACTTTTCAGAATAATGTCGTTACAATTGCAGAAGTTGATTCTCATGCTGCAAAGGTTTATATAAATCACCTGCGGCGTACAGGGCTTCCGTTTAATCAGGAGCTTTCGGAATATTACAAGAAATTTGCTTTTCCGGCCATTGTTTTTATCGTTGTTTTTCTTTCAATCGGACTTTCTGGGAAATCCCGAAAGAATGTTCTCCTTATAAGTCTTTCTCTTTCTGTAAGTGCGGCTGTTTTATTCTACGTCTTACAGATGATTACCATGCTTCTTGCGAAATTCGGTTATATAACGCCTTTTATGGGCGCCTGGTTTCCGGTATTCTTATTCATAGTGCTGAGTATTGTTTTCCTGCATTATGCCCGAACATAAAATTGTAAAAAGGATTAGATATGAAGATTTTTAATATTTTGCACACAAGTGCAGACGGAAAAGCCCGCACAGGAATTATGGAATTGCCACACGGTTCTGTTCATACACCAGTTTTTATGCCGGTTGGAACATGTGCCACTGTAAAAGCAATTTCTAAGGATGACCTTGAAGAAATCGGCTTTGAAATTATTCTTGCAAACACATATCACCTTTTTTTGCGCCCGGGACCGGAATTGATAAACGAGGCTGGCGGTCTTCATGGCTTTTCTCAGTTTAAAAAGAATTTTCTGACTGATTCCGGCGGTTTTCAGGTTTTTTCACTTTCCCAATTAAGAAAAATTAATCCTGAAGGCGTAAAATTTCAAAGTCATATCGACGGAAGTTACCATCTCTTTACTCCTGAAAATGTAGTTCAGACTCAGGCGCTTTTTAATTCCGATATTCAGATGCAGCTCGATGTTTGTTCCGGCTATGGTGTGGATAGAAAAGAGGCTGAACATGCCCTTACTGTTACTTCAGAATGGGCAAAAAGGGCGAAAAAACAGTGGGAGGAAGAACAGTCTAAAGGTTACAAGGGAATTCTTTTTCCGATTGTGCAGGGAAACTTTTTTGAAGATTTGCGAAAACGAAGTGTTGAGTTTGTAACCGAACTTGACCTTCCTGGAATTGCAATCGGCGGATTGAGCGTTGGCGAGCCTAGGGAAAAATTTGAAGAATTCCTTGCTTACACGATGAATCTGCTTCCAGAAGATAAACCTGCTTACGTAATGGGAATCGGAACTCCGGAATACATTCTTGAAGCCGTTGCAAATGGGGTTGATATGTTCGATTGTGTTCTTCCAACCCGAAATGCACGAAACGGCGCATATTTTACTCACGACGGACAGCTTTCTATAAAACAGGAACGTTTTAAGCACGATTTTAAACCGATTGACTCTCAATGTAACTGCAAAGTTTGCCGAACTTATTCAAGGGCATATTTGCGTCATCTTTTTAAGGAACAGGAAATTCTCAGCTCAATGCTGGCTTCTTATCACAACCTTGCATTTCTTCACCAGATGATGAATGAAATCCGCCAGGCAATTTCGGAAGACAGATTTGAGCAGTACAAAAAAGATTTCCTTTTCCGCTACAAACAAGGAAATATTGAGTAATGAAGAAAACTTTTTTTGCCTTTTCATTAGTGCTTTCTCTTTTTGTTTTGACAAATGCTTTTGCAGACGATTCGGATGATGATTTTTTGAATATGATTGAGGAAACTCTTGCCGAAAATTCTGTTCCGGATAGTGAAGAAACTCCTTCTGATTCGGTTGAAGAGGTTTTAGAAGATTCTGCAGAAGCTGTCTCTGAAGATTTTTCTTCAGGAGAGGCAGAAGAATCTGTTACCCAGGATAAAACGGAAACTGAGCTTGAAACCTCTGAAATCGTGCAGTCACTTTATGGAATCCCGGAAAAAAAGCCTGATTCAGATGATGAATACGGCGATGATTTTTCAAATATAAAAGTTACGATTCCGGAAAAGCGAAAACCTAAAAAAGCAGACAGCGAAAAACTTGAACTGGCAGAAAAAAAAGACGAAGATAAGTCTGATCTGGAGAAAAAAACTGAAACACTGAATTTTGGAACTCCGACAGAAATTCAAGGGGTTGTAGATAAGGTTGTTGAAGATGATGACCCGCGCTTTATCGATACTCTTTATGAACTTTTTTATGCAACGAGCAGCAATGATGTTCGTGCAAAAATCCTTGATTATTTTGCCAAAAACGAAGATCCCTGTCTTTGTGATTATGTAGTAGAAGTGCTTGATGATCCTTATGATGAGTCAAAAAACTTTGTCTCAAAATGCATGGATTACGCTTCAAAAGTGAACTGCAGGGAAGCGGCTCCTGCTCTTGTAAAGATCCTTGAAAGTGACAATGAAGATTACTTTAATGCGGCCCTTAGTGCTCTGGGAAAAACCGGTGGAAAAAAAGAAGCAAAATATCTTGCAAAATATCTTGAACGGGATGATCTGGAAGTTCCTATGCGCCAGGCCTTGATGCGAACCCTTGGTCAGATGAATGCCGGCGAAACCTGGGAGCAGATTGTAAAAATTGCCCAGGATGAAGATGAAAACGGTTTTGTCCGCCAGTATGCTGCAGAAGCCCTGGGAAACATGAAAAACGAAGATTCAATTCCGATTCTGATTAATCTCTATGAAAACGGCGACCCGAATATGCGCGAATACTGCATAAAAGGGCTTTTGAATTTTCCTGATTCAAAAAAGGCAATAGATACAGTTATTCAGTCAATCCGCGACGATCATGTAAAGGTGCGCCTTCAGTCAATTAAAGCCGTTCGAGAAATGAAGCTCGGTTCTGCGGTAAAATACCTGATTTATCGGGCAAAAAATGATAATGAAACAGCCGTAAAAAAAGCATGTTATCCTGCTATTGCCGAATTGGATACAAAAGAAGGAAATGACTTCCTTATCTCTCAGCTGGAAGATAAAAAAACACCTGATTCTGCAAAAAATATGGCTGCTGAAGCAATTTTAAAATACAGCAAAAAGGAATTTGGAGTAAAAGAAATAAAAGAGCTGGCTCTTTCTGTAGTTGAAGATGACCGACGAAAATCTCTTCGAACTGCTCTTGGAAAAATTATCGCAAAAAATCCCCGGGATGATTTTGATGAAGTTTGTATAAAATATCTTGAATCAAAAGTCGCTGATGTTACGGGCCTTGGAATCGATATGTATATGAGTGGTCGTTACAAATCTGCTGTTGGTGCACTTACAACTCTTGCCGAAGGAAAAAACGGAAATCTTGCTAACAGAAAGCGTGCTCGAAAACTCCTTGGTATGGAAGAAAACCCTGAAGAAAACAAGTCTGATAAGACTGATAAAAAAGAAAACGGGCTGTCCAATAATTAACTAATATCGGACATTAAGCGGTTATTGAGCTTGTCGAAATGCTGCTTAATGTCCTTAATTTTTTCTTTTTTGAGAGCATTCTATTTAGAAAGTTCGTCAAGAATTCTGTATTTTTCGTTTATGA
>CAMHIV010000064.1 GCA_946185185.1 uncultured Treponema sp.
ATTATATCATCCTCCAGCAATTTTGAACACAACAAAGGCGAGTTCTCATCATAATCCTGAAAAATTATCATAAAATGATAAGGGAACTCATGCGCGACAAAGTTCCTAACCTTCCGAATTATGAGAATTTCATGAAGGCAACGAACAAATCGACTGTATTCATCCTTGCATTTATGAACTTCTTGATGAAAATGAACAGGAAAAAAGGATCAGAAATACATTACATGGATTCCACGCCAATAATAGTCTGCCAGAATCATAAAATTTACTCGCACAAAGTGACAAAGGACATTGCAAAAAGAAGCAAATCGACAAAAGGCCGGTGGTACGGATTCAAAATGAGCGTAATCTGCAATGATATTAGAACTCGCCTAAATTAGCCACATGTGGCAGAAATCAGCGAATTCTAACATAGAGGAAATTCAATAGAAATAGAATATAGAATAATAAACAATCCTATGATATAAATAAACATAGGTACTGACTAATCCCAGAATAATAAAATAGTTTCGAGGTTTTTATGAAAATTGCCTTTTTTGACACCCGTTCTTACGATAAAATCTCTTTTACAAAAGGAAACGAAGCTTATAATTATGAAATAGATTTTCGCGATTATAAGCTTAACGAAAATACTGCGCTTACTGCTAAGGGCTTTGATGTAGTTTGCGTTTTTGTAAACGATGTGGTAAATGAAAATGTGCTTCGTGTGCTCAAGGAGTGCGGTATTAAACTCATTGCTTTGCGTTGTGCAGGGTATAACAATGTTGATTTGAAGGCGGCGGCAGAGGCTGAAATAAAGGTCGTTCGTGTGCCGGCTTATTCGCCTTATGCGGTTGCAGAGCATGGAGCGGCTCTTTTGATGTCGCTTACCCGTCATATTCCGCAAGCTTATCTTAGAACTAAAACTCAAAATTTTAATATTGAAGGCCTTACTGGTCGCGACCTTCATGGGCTTACAGCAGGTATTATTGGTACCGGTAAAATCGGACAGATTATGGCAAATATTCTTAAAGGCTTTGGAATGAAAATCATTGCATTTGATCCTTTTCCAAACGAGAAGTGGGCGGCAGAGAGTGGTTCCAAATACGTAAGTGAAGAAGAGATTTTCCGTCAGAGCGATGTATTGAGCCTTCATTGCCCTCTTACCGAAGAAACAAAGCATATTGTAAATCACGATACAATGAAGATGATGAAAAGTGATGCGGTAATTATTAATACTGGCCGCGGTGCTCTTATAGATTCAAAGGCTCTGGTTCATGCCCTTAAACATGGTCATATCGGCGGAATTGGTATGGACGTGTACGAAGAAGAGAGCAAGTATTTTTTCAGCGACTGGTCAACTGATATTATGACTGATGATGTTCTGGCACGTCTTCTTACTTTCCCCAATGTAATTATCACAGGTCATCAGGCTTTTCTTACTACAAATGCCCTCAAAAATCTTGCAGACACAACCCTGAATAATATAAGCGCCTTTGCAGCAGGCGAAGAACTGGTGAACGAAGTGCTGTAATAAATTTGTTATTACAGGACAGATGCAACTCCTGAAGAACAATTGTATCTGCCGGATTAATATGGTTCGGGAATAATCATACCAAAATGCAATCCACATCGTCACTTACCGCACATTATCATCTGCCTGGTACCTTAGGCGCGAATATCCTCAGTTCTACCTTGTTTCTTCAACAACAAAAGTCCTCATCAATTTTTCTGATTTTGAAACTGAATTGAACCGCCCGGAATTTAGATTCGTTGTGCCGGATTTCCGCCTGAATAAAGATTTCGTCCGTTTTTCTGCCCTTACGCAGGCTCAAAAAGACAGGGTGGAATTTCTCTGCAATGAATGCTGTGATTTTGGCTGCAAAAACCGTAAGTGCTGCTATGAACATGTGAGCCGTAAAAATCTTGGCGAGGATATTCCTGACCTCTCTTGCAGCTCACCTGATGCGGCGGGTGGCTACCGATTTTCGCTTGCAATGAAGAACCGGCCTTTTATCGGCATTCAGGATATTCTGAACACATATCTTCCTATGGGATTTTCGAACTTCAAAATCGAAGGCCGGGGGCTGGGAGTGCGCTTGTGCTTGAGTTTCTTCTATATTATATGGCTAAGCCGGAACATCAGCTTGAGGTGCGTGAAGCGGTTTACCTCGATTCAATGCTGGATCTGTTTTAGGCCTGATTTTCAAAAACAGCCTGCTGCAAAATAAATCTGTGAATTATGCGAAAATGTCTGATATAATTGAATTAAGGCATCAACTAAGGGGGCTTTATGGAAGAGATTGTCAGACAGATTAAAAATCAGCAGGAAATAAATTTTATCAATGTCTGCGACCAGATTGAAATGGCAGATTTGGAAACTGTTTTTGATGGTGAAAATCATTCGCGGTATGTTTTTCATTACCTGCATTCTCTGGACCGATTTTTCATAAATCCATGCGACTATATTTATGAAGGAGAAAAGCTTTTTGGGATTCCGGAAGGATTAAGTGCAATTGATCCGTCGCGTGAAGGCTACATAAATGATCCCTCGATTGTGATTTCTAAAAAGCAGCTTCTGGATTATCTTGATTATGTTCACAAAAAAATCGATGCATATTTTGAAACGCTGACTGCAGCACAGCTTCTTGAAACGCCTGAAGGCTGTGAATATTCCCGTCTTGAACTGATTCTGGCTCAGATCCGTCACTTGATGTGGCATGTCGGGCTTTCAAGCGGAATTACATTTTCTACAAAGCATGAGTGGAATAATTTTACCGGATTGACCAAACTGAATTTAAAACTGTTTGGCAAGGAACATTAAAAAGCAGAGGGAAAAATGCAGATTTCAACAAGACTTGTAACGATTGAAGATTATGAAGATATTTATGCGCTCTGGTGCAGCACGGAACAGTCAAAGCGAGCCTTGAATCCGGTTGATGACAGCTGCGAAGGAATTGAACGCTACTTAAAGCGAAATCCAAATACTTGTTTTCTTGCCCTTTCAAAGGACGGCTTGGGGGATGATCCCGAAGTTGTCGGTGTAATCCTGACCGAATCCGAAATCTGAACATCGCAGGAACGGTTTGCGTAACAGTAGATGCAATTGTGCAGGCAGGTATTGTAGACGCCGATATCCACGCTGGAAACGCAGCCGCACCCCGCCCTCTGATTTTTATCCGGCTTGAAGGCGGCCTCTTTTCCGGTAATCTTCTGAATCAGGCTACCGTCGATGCAATGGCTTTTAGAAACTCCAATCTGAGAAAGGTCGATTTCCTCGCAGCAGCTTTCAACTTTAAGATTGTAACGGGCCGCAATTGAAGAAATAATTATGGCAAGCTCAGCCATTTCCTCCTGCGTCATTCGTCTGACACCCCGGGCAGAAAGTCCCTTTTCAATTTTAGGATAAAAATCAAGAAAACTGATTATGCATTTTTCAGTATAGGGAGACAAAACCCGGGCAAGATATTCAAAATATTTTTTGTGATATTCCATGTCAAAATGAGCGCTCAAAAGAATGGGATCGTAGCGCCAGATAATCCGGTTCCGCCCCACTCTTTCTGAAATCCGCCTGAACTTTTCTATAACTTCCTTTTTGCGGGGAACATTTTTTTCAATGGTCTGGTCATAGGAAGTCAGTGTAAACTGAAAATAGTATTTGTAGCCGAGTTCATCAAGACGCGGCAACTTCTCAATAAATGAGTCGGAAGGGTTTTTTGTCCAGAACACGATGCAGTCAATCAAATCCGGGGAAAGCACAATTTTCGAAACCTGTAAGCGGTTAAAAGGATTTCGGACAAAGACGAAGCCCTCTTCAATCCGATTGAAAAACCATCGCGAGAAAAATGCGGGAATATCAGTTCGGCGAGAGGCACTTAGGATCATTTTCTATACTATTCTTCAAAATTGAAAACCGGCATATCGTCTGGAAGGAAAATCAGAAATTTCTGGTACTTTTCTATCCACTCGCCGCTATCAACCCACATGGGAGCAGTCAGAAGAACATAAAACCACCGGCCGGTCTGACCGTTCTGCTCATCCTCTTTCAGAACTTCCAGAACCTTCACCTTCATGCCGCCTTCGTGATTAAGGGTCCGGTATTTTACAGTGGAAGAATAATCCTTTTCGGTCCGCAAATCGATTTCTCCCATTATTCTGAAGGAAGACATTTCTTTGATTTGAGAATGGTCATTCAATGTGCTTCCGTGGGCATGCAAAAAAAGCGAAAAAAATGTAAAAAGTATCAGAAATAAAGATTTTTTCATTTTAATGCAATTTATTCTTCATTCAACTTGTACATCTGCAAAACGGCTTTTCTGGCAATTTCGGGAGTGACATCGGCATCCTCAATTATTTTATCAGGAGCACAACTGTCAAAATCAATTGGGAATGTTAAATAACAACCCACTCCACCGCTTACCCATGTGTAGAAAGGTTTACTGTTTTTATTGCTGATTCCTCCCAAATAGCCGCAGGCTGAACAGAAAGACCAGTTGCCCTGTACGCCGGTGTAGTTTTCTGCGTAAATCTCGGCTTCTTGGCTGTTCTTAAATGTGATTTCTGAAGGCTGAATAACAATCCATTCTTCTCCATCGGAGCTTTTTACAACTTTGAACTTCTTTTTAGTGTCATAGTTTTTAAGCACTTCTTTTTTTGCTCGTTCTTCTTTACTCTCATAATCTGAATAACCACCACCTAAGGCACTCATTATTTTTGACAGATCGGAATAATCCTCGTCAGCTGAATCATAAGCAGTTTTTGAATTAGAAGAAGATGAATCTAACTTGTCTAGTTCATCAATGGCGTGTAACACAGATTTTGAATTTGAAGCTACTACAGCATAGTCTTTTGAATTGATATTTTTCTTTAGGTCCCCGAGAGGATCAACATTCAGCATTTTCATCATGGCTTTTGACTGTTCGTCAATTTCACTTTCTGCTTTCAGAACAGCTGCACATTGCAATATGACTGAATATTTTTCAATACTGTTTGGATTTGAAATTCCATATTTTTGAAGAATAGTTTCGGCATTTTGTTTTTCTGACGCAGAAATTGTGAAAGAATCATTTGTATCGATCCCCAGTTTTTCAAATTCTTTTTGAATTGAAACGCAATTTTTTGTCCAGTTTTTCACATCGCTGTCAGCAAGTCCAACTGATTTTGCACTCTGTGCATGCATGGCAGATAACATTAATACTGAAATTAACAATGATAATAGTTTTTTCATGACTTTCTCCTGGGCACTAGTGGCGGGTATTCATATAGCAACTATTATACGTCCCAATATATCATTTGTAAATTGATAACCGCGTTAGGCTATGGAGCATCTGCGGAGCAGGCCACTGGACTGAGCGACTGAAAGGAGCGAGGGAAGCGGCTGAAATGGCACAGTCTCGACTGTGCCTACGAAATGCGGAACAGGCCCTACTCTACCTTCCATTCTGTCCAATCGATGTGGTTGTATTGCATTACATCGTCAGATTTTTTCATGCCGAGTTTTTCATAGAACGGGATGGCGTTTTGGTTGGCAATGAGATAGACTGCAATATCTTTTTCGCCGCCGGCTAATTCGTGGGCTTTTTTCATAAGTGCGCGGCCGATTCCCTGATGTTCGTAGTTTTTGTCTACGCCGAGGTCGGTGACATAGAGCCAGTAAGAAAAATCGGTAAGACCAAACAGAACGCCTACAATCGTTTCGTCTTTGTTTCTGGCCACAAGACTGATTGAAACATTTTTTACAAGTTTTGAAATGCGTTCGTAAAAGCGTTCTTTGGGGTATTGGGAGCCCAGGTCTGTGCGTTTTAAGAAGTCGATGTAGGCTTCCGGGGAAAGATTTTCTTCTTTAATGATGATTTCGTTATTCATTTTTTACCTCGTGGAGTGCCCCTCCGCAGAAAAAGCCTGTTCGTAAACGGGAATATTGATTACATCCTATACAACTCACTCATAAAATATTGCTCTTGAAATGAAACGGCAGCCATGATTTCTTCATCTGAATAATTTTTATCATCAAGGCTAACCACCCATTTGTCTTCTACATCATTCAGCCGATGTAAAACCGCAATAACTTTTCCTTCCCAGGATTCAAGGGGCTCATCTGTTCCAAGAATATAAACATCCTGCTCTGCTCCGTCGCCGGCAATGACGTTTTCTACATATCCATAGTTAATTGGATAAATAATATCTTTATGATGCGGATGACAGCTTCCAAGGGGACGATCAACTTTTCCCTTTACCTTGCGGCCGATTATATCGCTGTAATCTTTGGTCTCAATGTCCATTTTATAAACAAGAGACATTTCTTTATGAATATCTTTCATTTCCTGAAAAAACTTGAAGCCGAAATTTTCGTACAAGCCTTTCTGATTGGTTGAAACATAAAGATTTTTATAGCCATCTTTCTTTGCGCATAAATAAATATGTTCAAGGAGTTTTCCAATCCGTCTTTTTCCGCGGAAAGAAGGAAACGTATAAACAAAGCCGATCCAGGGAGTTAAATCCGTATCTGGAATATCATCCCGCTCGGCATAAGTGCAAAATGAAATCAGGTCATTTCCTTCGGTAAGAAGAAAAACCTTAGACTTTTCTCCGCACAAATCATAAATTGAGCCGTCCCGCAATATTTCATATAGAAATTTACCGGCAGACCAATCTGATTCTGAAATCTTTTTTAGCCAGGATTCCTTATTTGATGTTTTTGAAAAATCTTTTATTTGCATTTTTTCCTATTTCCAGCCCAGTGGGATGTGAGCATAACAACTGGTTGTACCGCAGGCAGCTTGACCGCGTGTCGGCTTTGAAACTTTGTTATGTGATTATTCTATTAACAGTTTTATATTATCTACAACAGAATCAATTTCTTCTTCAGTCGCTTTTTCTATAAAATCACAGTTTCTTTGTTTATAATCAAGATTTTTTATCTGGTCACTTAAAATACAACCATTGATAGAATGATTGTCCAATACAATTTCAAAAGGATAGCCTTTGATATGACTTGTAATAGGACAGAATAATGCAAGACCTATTTTCTGATTGTATTTTTTCTGAGAAACACAAATTGCAGGACGTCGACCTTTTTGTTCATGACCTGCTTGTGGATTAAAATCGAGCCAGACTAAATCACCTTTTTCGGGAACATAATTTGAATTTACCATTCTTCATTACCTACCGAACTGCCAGTTGATATTTCTGAATGAATGTTTTCTGAAGTAACCATAGCAAGCATATCATCAAGAGTCTTTTTCTGAGGAAGAATTACCATTTTCCCTTTTTCTGCGATAACTTCAATTTTACTGCCGCTCTTTACATTGTTGTCTTTTGCCCAAAGAGCCGGAATCCTAAATCCGAGACTGTTGCCCCATTTCTGAACTACTGCCTGCATAATGCTACCTCCACACCCTTAGTATATACAATGTATAGTCTTATTGTCAAGAAATTTTCTGCCAATAATCTCTATATGCTAAGTTATCTATTCCAATTAAAAGTTCTTCAGATTTCTTGAATCCGAGCTTTTCGAAAGCAGTTTTTCGCTCGATTGCATACAAAGGGATTTTAGTAATTATTTTATTGGTATCAAAAAGTTTAAATGCAGGCTCAATTATTTCTTTTAAAATTTGCTCTATTATGCCAGACTGTTCAAAATCACTTTTTAAATCCAGTCTCAATACACCTGCATGATTGAAATAATCATTTCCTTCTCTATTAAAGAGTTCAATAGTTCCAATCGCTTTATTATTTTGTTTTCGTATTATTGTCCATCTGACAAACCATTTATTTTTATAAGAATCAATCCAGAAGTGAATAGCTTCATTCATACGCTCAAGTGTCGGATAATAAAAATTATCTCCATGACAATTATCACTATTAAAAAATGGAATGGCATTTTTATCGCTATACACTTCCAGTAAATCATTTGCATCATCATTTGCTACAAAACGTAATAGATACTTTTCATTTTCAAATACAGGAACTTCTTCATATACAGATTTCATTCTTTTTCTCCAAGAGCGCCCCACCGCGGGCGTCCACATAACTAGCGTTTTAAACCGTAAAAACGGTTTTGCGTACCGTGCAAAATTGTCACAAAAGTTGCGGTGCCGCAAAGGCACGAAGAGCAACTTTTGTGACAAAGTTTTTGTCGGTTTTGAAAACCATGTTATGTGATTTTCTATAGAACTTTCTTACAATGTGCCTTTATTTTTTTTATAGCCCAATCATAATGACTTGAAGTTGTACTTACAAAATATGACCCAAGGTCAACATTTCCTGTCCATGAAAAATAACCTTTTGTAAAAAGTTCTTCATTACTATATTTTTCTACAATGGACATAACTTTTTTATGACTTTCGGAAAACATTTTTTGAGCATTTGTAAGACTTGTATTCTGATGCTTTTTCCAGAACATTACATTCATTGCACCATACGATTTCCAAGAATACTCCGGGGGGAGAAATGCTATTGCAGACTTTTTATCGTTTACAGTTTCGTTATTTTTTATAAATTGAAGCAAAAGACAATGCCATTCATAAAGATGAATCAAAACATCTCGTACATTTTTATCCCTCGACCAATGTGCCTCTTTTTTACTTTTATCATCAGAAAAATCAAAAGGAGTATTGAGCTGATTTTCAGTCATTCTTGAAATCATCTCAATAAGCTTCGAGTAATTTTCTGATGAAAATTTTACCAAATCGTCTTTATTTCTTGCACGTGGCATTTTTTACCTCCAATGTTTTAATTGGGAAAGATGATAATCAAAAACTTTTCGTCTCTCACGCTCATTTTGATTTTCAGGATTTGGCATATGGGTAACCAGATAATCGAGAAGCGAATCTTTAGTTTTATAGGCAAAAGTTCCTTCTGAATAGCACCATTTGCAATAATCCTCATTGAATTGACCGTCATTTTCTTTGCTTAGCATTGAATCTTCGCTAAGAGGCATTCCACAGCACTGACAAAAGAGCTGTCGTGGAGAACCGAGCAGAGTATTTATCGAAACATCAAATTCTTTCGAAAGAACTTTCAGCATCTGTGTGTCAGGCTGTGTTTCTCCAGTTTCCCATCTACTGATTGCTTGTCGAGTAATGTTTACCCTCTGAGCCATTTGTTCTTGAGTAAGATTATTCTTTTCTCTAAGATTTTTAAGTATTTCTTTTACTTCCATCGCCAGCTCCTTGTTTCTAATATAATTTCATTTTAACAGACTTTATTCATTAAAAAAAGAAACAGGTTGTTGCTTTTATTCATAAGCGCCCCAGTGCGGGCGTCCACATAACAACTGGTTGTACCGCAGCGGGCTTGACACGGCATCGGCTACGAACCTTTGTTATGCTTTGTTATGCTTTGTTACTACAAAAATATATCTTTTAGCAACGGCTTGACCGTTGCGTAAAAATAATTTCCTAATACAGATAGTATCTTATTGATGCTTCTGCTATTTCTTTCATTTTCTCAAACATTTCTGGAATTGTCCACCGTTCTTCTCGGAAGAACATTGATACGGGAGAGAAATAATTTACATCGGAGTTTCCGTCCCTTTTGAAGACATAAATTTGATTTAGATTATAAAATTCGTTCATTACTATAATTTTTGAACGAACTGTTAAGGTTTCTGGAGAATCTACAGCAAAATCACATCCCCAACCAAAACAAATGAATGGAGTTATTTTTTCATAATTCATCATTGCCTTGATTCCCGTAAGGTTTTTGCCAAGCCTTTCGATTGCATTTCCTGTAGCCTGTTTCGTTTTTCCTTCTTGCAAGCGTTCTTTATTTGTTCCCTGCCGCTTAATTTCAGCAATTACAAGAGGTGATTTTTCATTTTTCTTTTTATTTACAAGGTATAATACACCACCATCGGGAATGATTTTTCTGTCGATACAATCATAACAAAATTCTGAACGTATTCTTTTCCTTTTTATAAAATCAATCATATATTTGATTTCGATTTCTGCAGAAAATTCCAAATCCCAATTATTTTCAAAATATGATTGAAAGTCTTTTTTGCTTTTGAGATATTGTTTTACAAGTTCCATAGCCTGATAAACTTCTTTATCATCAATTTTCGATTTTGAGTTTTTAGGCTTATGCTGTTCTGTTCGCTCTCTTAAACTGTCATGCTGACTCATAGTAAACTCCTATTTTTCTAGAACGAAAAGATATTCTGAAACATGAATATCTCTACTTCGTAAATTTCTGCTACCGCGGAAAGTATTGTATGTAATTTCTACAGTTTTTAACTTTCCGTACTTTCTTAACATTTCTGACATTTCATCGAATGTTATGAAACCTTCCGAGTTATATGAAATAATTGCGAACTTGCTCGACAAGTTTGCAATTATTTCTTCCATTGATTTTAATGCTGAGTAAGGTTTGTTGAATGCAGACCGGTTCCAGTCTTGTGTAATTCCGCTTATTTTACTGATTTCTACATCAAGTCTATTTTTAAGAATTAAATTAAGCATGAAATAATTTGAACCGTAAGGATGCTGATTATATGGCGGATCAAGATATGCAATATCTAAATCAAAGCATCCGGAAAAACTGC
>CAMHIV010000065.1 GCA_946185185.1 uncultured Treponema sp.
GAGAAGCAAACTAGAAAGCATTTCTGATTATAAAGATATTCCTGGTAGAAAACAGTGGCAATTCTATGAGAAAGTTGCAAAATCTTCTGCCCGAGATGAAAGAACGGTCGTTATCATTTCTGATGCTTTCCGCTATGAGTGTGGAAAACAACTTGCCTCAGAATTAAGCCGATTGCCTGGCTATACTGTAACAAATGATTACATGATTTCTACATTACCTTCATATACACAACTTGGAATGGCAGCATTGTTACCATGTAAGAATTTTGCAATTGATTCAAAGACATATATATTTATGGATGGTAAATCGACTGCTGGGGTAGATGCACGCAATGCAATTATGACTTTGCCAGAAAACCAGCCTAATGGTCTTTGTATTAAGTTTGATGCTGTATATAAAAAACAGAGAGATGTGGTACGTCCTTTGTTTGCTGGAAAGGACCTTATTTATATTTATCATGACCAGGTCGATTCTCACGGAGATGATTCCTCTACAGAAAATGAAGTATTTGATGCGTGCCAGAATGCAATTGATGAAATTACAAAATTGATTGCGCAACTTACAAATGCTTGTTCAATTGGAAAATATATAATTACGGCAGACCACGGATTTATTTATAAGCGTGATAAGATACAAGAAACAGATAAACTTTCAACTGGTCATATACATAATGATGATATAAAGAAAAAAAGATTTGTTGTAACAAAGAATCATACTCAGATAGACGATACAATAAAATTCAGTATGAATTATCTAGGTGAAACTATGGCTGACTATGAAGTTATTGTTCCTAGTGGAGTTGATATCTTTAAGGCTCAAGGTGGTGGACAAAACTTTGTTCATGGTGGTGCCTCACTACAGGAAATTATAATTCCTTATGTAACAATTGAAACATCACGTGGTAAGCAACAGACTCAAGAAGTAAATATCGATTTGGCCAGTGCTTTCAGAACAATTTCAAATCTGAACACTTATATTGATTTTATTCAGAAAGAACCTGTAACAGATACCCTTAGACCGAGAACGGTCAGAGTCTGGTTTGAAGATGAAAACGGAAACAAAGTCTCAAATGAAAATATAATTACGGCAGACAGAACAGATACAAATCCTGATGAACGAAAGTATCAGGAAAAGTTTATTTTTGCTAGCCGCAAATACAATGCAAAAGATAAATACTATTTACGTATTTCTGATAATGCTACAGGAATTGAAATTGCACATTACGAATATGTAATCGATATTCCTTTTGCAGATGATTTTGGATTTGGATTTTAGGAGATAAACTATGGACGAGTTAGCGCAGAAGATTTATGAAGCATTTCCTGGAAAGGTTGTTCGCAAAGATTTAACAAAACGTATAAAAGAAGGTGCAAATGTTCCTGTTTATGTTCTTGAATACCTTTTAGGAATGTACTGTTCCAGCACCAATGAAGATGAAATTAATGAAGGAATCAAAAATGTAAAACAGATTCTGGCAGAAAACTATGTCAGACCAGATGAAGCACAGAAGATTATTTCTAAAATCCGAGAACGAGGTTCATACACCGTAATTGATAGAATTACGGTAAAACTTAATATTAAAGAAGATGAATATCAGGCAGAGTTTTCTAACCTTGGAATTAAAGATGTAACTGTATCAAGCGATGACGTTGAAAAATATGATCGACTTGTTTGCGGCGGTATCTGGTGCATTGTTCAGATGGATTATTTTTATGATGAAAATGATCGTTCAAAAAGTCCTTTTCTTATTAAAAAGCTTACTCCAATTCAGATGCCAAGTATTGATTTCAATGTTGTAAAAAATGCTCGAGCAAAATTTACAGATGAGGAATGGATCACTCTTATTTTACGTAGCACAGGAATGGAACCAACTCAATTAGATGATAGAGTTAAGTGGTTGCATTTAGCTCGTTTAATTCCACTTGTAGAAAACAACTATAACCTTTGTGAGCTTGGACCTCGAGGAACTGGTAAATCTCATATTTACAAAGAAATAAGTCCAAACAGTATTTTAGTCTCTGGTGCTAGAACAATTGGTCTTGTAGGACTTTGGGACTGTGTTGCTTTTGATGAAGTTGCTGGAATTAAGTTCAAAGATCAGGATGGCGTTCAGATTATGAAAGACTATATGGCTTCCGGATCTTTTGCCCGTGGTAAAGAAGAAAAGAATGCTTCGGCTTCTATGGTTTTTGTTGGAAATATAAATCAGAGTGTAGAAACAATTTTGAAAACTTCTCATTTGTTTGAACCCTTCCCATCCGTTATGGCAAATGATTCGGCATTCTTTGATCGTATGCATTGTTATGTACCTGGCTGGGAGATTCCAAAATACAGACCTGAATATTTTACTAATGATTACGGTTTTATCACTGACTACTTTGCAGAAGTACTTCGCGAATTGAGAAAGGTTTCTTTTGCTGATGCAATAGATAAATATTTTAAGCTTGGTAATAACTTGAATCAGCGTGATGTAATTGCGGTAAAGAAAACTGTTTCTGGCCTTGCTAAATTGCTTTATCCAGATGGAAATTACAACAAGGAGCAGATTGAACAGATTTTAAGATTTGCACTAGAAATGCGTCGTCGTGTAAAAGAACAATTAAAGAAAATCGGCGGCATGGAATTCTTTGATGTTAATTTCTCGTATATTGATAATGAAACATTCCGTGAAGAGTTTGTTTCTGTCCCAGAACAGGGAGGCGGAACATTGATTCCAGAAGGTCTTGGAAAGCCTGGTCATCTTTATACAGTTGGAAAAGGTGCTACAGGTATGCTTGGAACTTATAAACTTGAAACACAAGTTAGTGCTGGTTCGGGAAAATTCACAAAAACAGGTATAGGAAACAACAGGGAAGCCAAAGAAGCCATGGAAACTGCATACAGATATTTGCAGGCCAACTATAAAAATATCAGTGCTTCAATTGGAATTACAGAAACAGATTATTTAGTAGATATTCAAGATTTGAATGGAATAGGAATGACTACTCAGCTTACAATTCAAACTTTGATTGCAATGTGTTCTGTTGCTTTGAATAAGCCTGTTATTTCAAGTTGTGTAATACTTGGAGACTTGAGTATTGGTGGAACTATGATTAAAGTAGAAAGTCTTGCTGATTCTTTACAAGTTGCTTTAAGTGCTGGAGCGAAGAAAGTTCTGATTCCTATGATTTCTGCATCCGATTTACCAACAGTTCCTCCTGAGTTGATTAGTAAATTCCAGTTGATTTTCTATAGTTCTGCTGAGGATGCAGTATATAAAGCATTGGGTGTAGAATAATGGCGATATGTTCCGTGAGAACATTTATCGTCTTTTGTATAAGAAAAACGGCGATAAATCCAGAAAGTGGCGATGAAAAAACTGATAAGTTTAAGGAAAGAATCCTTGAATATTTGGAAAAATTATCGATTATGTCAAGTCTAGTTCGCAATTTCGTTCAAAAAGCCTCAATACCCCGCCCAAGATTCCTCCCGGGCAGGGCAAGATGCTCTTACAACACTAAGCCGCTACCGTAACAGTTTTGCTGACAGCTGTTACCGGAGACTTCAATTCCTTGTCCCCAGAGCTATACCTTGTGCGGATTACGATTCTGTAATTCTCTTCGGAAAGAGTGTCGGGAACGTAGAACTCAAGAGTCTTGGGCTTGTTGGAACTTACCGTTTCCTTGCTTACCTGAATCCAGGTTGTTTCGTCCTTGTTGACGTTGCCTTCTGTGTCGAGAGGGGCAAACCAGATTCCTGCGTCATCGCCCAGAAGCTTGAGTTTTGATCCTGTAATTTTGACACCCTTGCCTTTAAGAAGGTTGCGCTCTTCGTTCTGATTAAAGGTATTGATGATTCTGTCAATTACGGGACTTGAATCAGCGATGATGACCTTATCAACCTTGAGACTGTCCACGGCTTCCTGAGCACGGCCGCTTGGAGTAAAGTTCAGCTTGAATCCTGGAATGCTTGATTCTCCCGGATTTTCTCCGCTTACACTTCCTGCGACGCTGATATACAAAGTTCCAAGTCCAAGAACATCCACCGCCTTTGCATTCTGGCAGGCAGAAAGCATTTCATCTCCCAAGAGATTTGCAACATGCTGAATCATGTAGGGGCTCACGCCCGCGTTCTTTTCGGAAATTGATGCTATCAAGTTTTCAAGAGTCACTGTGTTTCTTGTAACACGTCCAATGAATGAATTCTCTTCTGCCGAGAACTGATTTTTACGCAGAGTCACGCTCAATATGCTGTCTGCATTTTTGAAATTAGAAGTTGCCATAACGGTCTATGCTCCTATTAAAAAGTGAAATAGTTTGTCAAAACCCAACACAACGGAAGGGCGAGAGACCAAAAAATTTGATAGCGGAGTCCGATTTCCAAAGACACTGCATCAAGAAAAAAAGTCTTTGACAAAGAGCATAGATTTATAGTAAAATAGAACAATCAATTTTGGATTCTACTATGGAATCTATGCAAAGCTTCTGTTTAACGCCAATTAAACGGAAGCTTATTTTTTTGCCCACAGGCATCTAACCAATCCTCCTTTGTGATTCAGTTCGTTTATTTTGAGCCATTATTTTTGGCTCGATATTCTTCATAAAATTCTCCGCAAGAGCTTTACGGTTCTGACAATAAAAGAGCGCAAGAGATACCTGGTCTTTGCCCATACAAGAGCTAAAATCAAAATCTCCTGCGCTTTGTGCCTTCAGAAGCTCTTCTTCACTGAACACAAGCAGAGATGTGAGCAAATCTGCAATGTTCTCGTGAATGTTCATCAGAACAGCTTTTGAAACCGGATCGAGCCGCTCAAATTCCTGAACTCCAAGGTTCAGCTTAAAATAGTTAATCAGACCCCAGTGTGAAATTTCATGTGCAATGGAGTAGAGTGCGCTTCGGTCCCCGCTGCGGGCTCTTTCGTAGACGGATTCCTTGATGCAAATTTCATGCAAGTTTGCACAATGCTTGTAATATGCCTGTACGCTGTCCCTGCAATTCCAATCAGCATCTGCAATGACATTGAACTCAAAGTTTGTATCGGCCTGGCAAAGCGTATTTTCCGCGATGCTCAATGCCGGGAAGGTTTGTGTGGAGCTGAGCCCGAAAAACTTTTTGAACTCAACCGCCATTTTCTTAAAATCAACAATCATCATCAGGATGACCGTTCCAACCACTGAAATCTGATCTGCCATTTAGTAACCTCCGTTCTACATAGGCACAGCTTCCGATTTGATTCTTTGCAGACAATCCTTTATTTCTGCAAGCTGTTTTCTGTTCATCTGCGACAGGTCATGCGCAAACATAACAGCAGTGTCCACATACTCAGGGAAAAGTTCAGCCTGAATACCCGAAAGGCCGATTTCGACCTTTTTCCTTGATTCCGCGACAAGACGCGCAAACTCAAGCTTTTGTTCCTCCGAAAGGCTGTATGCCTTGTAAAGGTTTTCCTTCATATCTTCCGGCGCAGTCCTCTTGTTGTTTTCGATTGCCGAAAGATAAGCGGCAGAAAGATTGATTTTTTCCGCCATATCGCCCAAGCTCTCGTCGCTGTCAATGCGAATCTTCCTAAGAAACTTTGCGATTTCTGTAGCCATAAATACCTACCCGTTTTTTACGGATTACCCCGTAGGATTTTTGTTAGTAAGGCGGTTTGCTACCTCCGCCAGACCTCTCTTTCTTGTTTATAAGATATCACAAACGTTTTATGTTGTCAATACTGGAAATGCAAAAATATTTACAAAATGTGAATGATTATAAATCTATTATGTATTGGACGGCAGTTCCGCAGTGAGTGGATTCGGTTTTCCATTGCCTGTGGAATGGACTATATAGTGGTGGTGGAAGAAGAGCGCTAAAAAGTGGCGATGTTCCCGCAACAAAAGAGGGAATTTGTGGTATAATGTTCTATTATTATGGATGGAGAAGATGGCAGATACATTAATCAGAGACAACAAAGATTACGGCAGCGTTGGGGAATTCTTAAAAGACGTTGTAAAAGAAGGTTCAGAGCTTTCTGTAGTTTCCGCTTACTTTACAATCTTTGCATATTACGGTTTGCACGACCAGCTTGATTCCATTAAGAGCATGAAATTCCTTTTTGGCGAGCCGACATTTGTAAAATCATTTGATACTGATTCAAGAAACTATAAAATAGAAGATGATTCAATCGTAATTTCGCCGAATGAAAAGTTTTTTCAAAAACGCACCGCCGCAAAACTTGGAATGAGCAGAAGTGCGGTATTGATTTCAACTGACAAGCAGGCTTCAAAATTGAGCGACTTTGAGCTTGTAACTTGGCTGATAATAAAGTAGGGGAAAAATAAATATGAATGAGGTTCTTGATATATCACAATTCCGAGAAAACAACCGCTATGAAGCAAAACTTGCACAAGGCGGGCTTCCGGGAAGCATTTGGGAAACATATTCTGCATTTGCAAATACGGACGGAGGTTTGATTCTTCTAGGAGTAAAAGAAAACAAAAACCATACTTTTGAAATTGCTGGTTTAGAAAATCCAGAATCCTTGCTGAGCGCGTTTTGGGATACTGTAAACAACCAGAATAAGGTTAGCCTCAATATTCTTATGAATAAACATGTTCGTGTTCAGGAAATTGAGGGCAAGAAAATAATTTGCATTGAAGTTCCCCAGGCAGAACGTCAGCTTAAACCAATATATATAGGAAATAATATTCTTACGGGAACATTCCATCGTAATGGTGAAGGCGATTACCGTTGCACAAAGGAAGATGTTTCCGAAATGCTTCGTGATGCCAGTGCAACTACCGCAGACACAAAGATTTTGAAAGAAATGGATGAAAGCGTGTTTTGTCCAGATTCTGTAAAAGGCTACCGCAATGTGTTCAACAACATCCATTTGAACCATGTTTGGGAGTCTTTGGATAACACAGATTTTTTGCGGAAAATCGGAGCAATGGCTTTGAGCGCAGAAACTGGAAAACTGCATCCAACAGCAGCTGGACTTTTAATGTTCGGCTATGAATACGAGATTGTTCGCGAATTTCCGCTTTACTTTTTGGATTATCAAGAAAAATATGATGACGCAATAAGGTGGACAGACAGAATTGTTTCCAGTTCCGGGGAATGGAGTGGCAATGTATTTGACTTTTTCTTTAAGATTGCAACAAAACTCACCGCTGACATAAAACGACCGTTCAAACTTGAAGGAATATTCCGTGTGGATGATACTCCTGTGCATAAAGCAGTTCGGGAAGCACTTGTTAATACACTTGTAAATGCGGATTATTACGGCAGACAGGGGCTTGTTGTTCAAAAGTACCCGGACAAATTTGTATTTGCAAATCCCGGCAGTTTTAGAATTCCGTTGAAAGACGCATTTGACGGTGGAACATCAGATCCTCGCAACGCGACTATGTTGAAAATGTTTGCAATGATTGATATCGGCGAACGTGCCGGCAGTGGAATCCCTGGAATTATTGAAACTTGGGAAAAAGAGTTTAATTTGAAGCCTGAATATATACAGACCCTTTCTCCGTCGCGGACCAAGACCGTTCTGAACTTAAATGATTTGCAGGAAAGTAGCTACCCAGAAATAGATGCCGAAACTAGGGTAGAAAACAAAAAAACTAGGGAAGGAAATAATATTTCTACCCTAATAAATGACAGTTCCGATGGAAAAACTAGGGTGGAAAATGAAAAAACTAGGGTAGAAATATTGAATCTTATAAAAGAGAATCCAAATATTAAAACAGTAGAACTTGCAGAAAAACTCTTTATAACAAAAAAGGGAGTTGAATGGCAGTTGAAACAACTTCGTGATGACGGACTGATTCGTCATGTTGGAGCAACGAAAAATGGACATTGGGAAATCATAAAAGGGGAACACTAAATGGCAAAGAATACGGATGAAAAACAGGACATACAGGAAGCAATCAAAGCGTTTGGCAGCAAATCATTTTCTAACGCTGGAATAAATCTTTTTGCACCCTCGGATTATGACACAAGCCTGCAAGACAGAATATTCGGCGGTTTCGTGGTAGGTAGTTAAAGTATAAAAAAAAATTAACATCTTGATGGATAAATGAGTGCAAATGTTACCAGAACAAAACATTGATATAAAAGAAAACGACCTTCTCAAAATTGACCGTTCATTGCTCGAAATTCTTTTGAAGGACAAGACGAGCGGAAAGAATATCATTTGGGCTACGGATAATTATTCTAAATATGGGGAGCTTTACACTTCGGAGAAAGAAATAAAAATCGAGCTGATAACTTCCCGTCACGGCGGAATAATAAAGCCACGAATTGAAAAATCTAAGACAGAGCAACAGCAAAGAATACGACAAAAAGCAGAAGTTTTTACTCCAAGCTGGATTTGCAATATTCAGAACAATCTGGTTGACGAGGAATGGTTTGGAAGGAATGGTGTTTTTAATGTAGAAAAGAAAAATGAGTGGGCTGCCCTTAAAGATAAAATAGTTTTTCCAGAAAAAGAAAACAAAAGCTGGCAAGATTATATTCTTTCCAAGCGCCTTGAAATGAGTTGCGGGGAGGCTCCTTATATCACAAGCCGTTATGATGCAGTTACCGGACAATATATAGAAGTTCCAAACAGAATAGGTTTTTTTGATAGAAAATTAAGAATCGTAAATGAGAACACGGAAACGCATGAAGATTGGCTCAAATGGGCTTATGCCGCAGTTCAAAATGTTTATGGTTTTGACTGGCAAGGTGATAATGTTCTTATTGCAAGAGAAAATCTTTTATTTACGATTGCTGAACACTATGAGGCAAAATTTAATGAAAAACTTGAAACTCAGGATTTAGTTGGTTTTGCAAAAGTAATTGCATGGAATATCTGGCAGATGGATGGAATAAAATATGTTATTCCAAATTCTTGCTGTACAAAAGAAATTATTGATGAAGATTTATTTGAACGAAGAATAATTGCAAAACCTTGTGTTGGATGTACAAAAGGTGACAACCGAAAACACAATGGTATTTACTGCAGTATTAAAGATTGGGAAACTCATAGAAATATTCGTTTTGTAGATATGGTATTCGGAGGCGGGAAATAATGGCACAGATTTTTAATCAGGCATTTGAGCAAAAATTGATTTATGTTTATCGCATCAATGATACAGCCCATGAAGGCATTCTTAAAATTGGGGAGGCCTCTTGTAATGCAGGAATGGCTTATTTTGCTTTTGAGCCAAACTGTAAGGAATTAAATGCTGCTGCAAAAGATAGAATTCGCCACCAGACACAAACAGCCGGAGTTACTTTTGAACTTCTATATACCGAAGCAACGGCTTATATGAAAGGAAAAAATCTTATAGTTTTCCAAGATCATGATATTCATGACATCCTTGTACGCTCTGGCATTAAAAGAAAAATATTTGATACAGAACATAAAGCAAATGAATGGTTTTATACAGACCTTGAAACTGTAAAGAAAGCAATCGCAGCTGCAAAAGAAGGAAGAACATCTCTCAATGCAAGTGAAATAACTACAGATAGAAGTCCTGTAATTTTCAGACCAGAACAGACGGAAGCTATCGAAAAGACAATAAAGCAATTCAAAAAATCTGGTGGAAGTCATCAGATGCTCTGGAATGCAAAAATGAGATTTGGAAAAACACTTTCAACTTTAGAAGTTGTTAAGCGCATGAATTATAATCGCACTCTTATTCTGACACATCGTCCTGTAGTTGATTCTGGTTGGTTTGAAGATTATGGGAAAATCTTTTATGACCGTGATGATTTCTATTATTTTTCCAAGAAAAATGGCGGTGATCCAACAGAAGAAGAGAACTTTAATGAAATGATTCATCATACAGATGAAAACGGTATGAATGCATATCATTTTATTTATTTCGCATCAATTCAGGATATGCGTGGTTCTGAACTTGTTGGAGGAAAGTTTGCTAAGAATGAAGAAATTTTCAATATAGCATGGGATTTAATCATAATTGATGAAGCTCACGAAGGAACTCAAACTGAACTTGGCAAAGCCGTCCTTTCAAAATGCCGAAAAGAAAACACGAGAGTCCTTCATCTTTCAGGTACTCCATTCAATCTTATGGATGATTTCAAAGACGACGAAATTTACACATGGGATTATGTTATGGAACA
>CAMHIV010000066.1 GCA_946185185.1 uncultured Treponema sp.
GAACCTGGATTGATGCAAGAATTGTAACCCGCGACGATGTCGAAATTTTACAGAATACTTACAAAATTGACCCTGAACACATTCTGGATATTCTCGACCCGGATGAACAGTCTCGACTTGAAGATGCAGATGATTATCTTTTGACCATTATACGACTTCCAATCTACGAACCATCTTCTGATCCTCAGTATTTAACCTGCCCGCTTGGAATTGTTATAAAAGACAACTTCATTATAACAATCTGCTGGACAGACTGCGAAGTTCTACGAGACTTTACTATTGGAAGAATCAAAGGTGTTACGCTTCAAGATTTTCCGGCATTTATCATGCGCATTTTGAGCCGCGCCGATTTGAACTACCTTCGTTATCTTAAGGAAATCAACCGGCGCTCTACAGCAATTCAGAATGAAATGTCCCTTTCCATCGATAACAACGAGATTCTTCAGCTTTTGAGCCTTGAAAAATCCCTTGTATATTTTACAACTTCCCTCAAAGCAAACCAGCTGCTTTTGGAAAAATATCGAAAAACAAAACTCATCAAGCTCGACTACGACGATATCGACTGGCTTGACGACGTTGAAATTGATAACCGCCAGGCTATTGAAATGGCGGACACCTACAGAAATGTCCTTATCGGCGTAATGGATGCCTTCGACTCCGTAATCAACAACAACCTTAACATGTACATGAAGCGACTTTCTATTTTGAACCTCGTTTTAATGGTCCCAACCTTTATAACAAGTTTCTTTGGTATGAACGTTGAACTTCCTTTTGTAAAATACGGATTTTGGGCAGGCTGGATTATCAGCGGACTTTGTCTTATCGCAGTCGTAGTAACTCAGGTAATTCTTACAATGCTTGAAAAACGATATCCTCGTGCAAAGAACAGAATCAATCCTAAACTTGTAAAACTAAAACGAAAAGAACGTAAAAATGCAAAACGCATGAAAT
The DNA here is from genome assembly GCA_946185185.1 of uncultured Treponema sp. Lineage (GTDB taxonomy): Bacteria > Spirochaetota > Spirochaetia > Treponematales > Treponemataceae > Treponema_D. The sequence goes on from CAMHIV010000066.1 coordinate 952, forward strand.
CAATCGAAGCTGCATTAAGCGATTGACACAGAACAATAAGAGAGAGAGAATAAAGAAATGAAAAAAAGTCTTTCAATAGTAGTTTTATTATTAATTTCTCTCTTTAATTTGAATGCGCAGAAATCCTTCGACTCAGCTGAAATGGTGGTAATTCCTAAAACGGAATACATAATTGGAGAAGGTGCTCAGACTTATACAGCAAAAAGAACCGTAAATGAATTTTCAATCGCAAAGTACGAAACAACCTATACTCTCTGGTATTCAATTCTGAAAAAGGCAAAAAAACTCGGTTACACTTTTCAAAATCCGGGTCAGGAAGGTTCCGAAGGAAAATATGCCAGATTACCTACAGAAGAAAATGGATTTCAGCCGGTAACTATGATCAGCTGGTACGATGCTGTTGTCTGGTGCAATGCCTACAGCGAAATAGCCGGACTCACCCCATGCTACACCTACAAAGGAAAAGTTATAAAGGATTCCACAAATACAGCTATCTGCGATCTTTCTGAATGTAATTTTTTTACAGACGGTTACAGACTTCCAACCGAAGCAGAATGGGAACTTGCAGCAAGATTTCACCCTAACGAAAGCGGAAAAAAGAGTATTGCCTCTGGAGCTCAAGTTTCCTACGCACAGGAAAACGAAAACGGTGATTATTCAAACTATTACTGGACAAGCGAAAACACAGACAGAACTCATAAAGTTGGAACTACAGGAACAGCCTTTAGTGAAAATGCTTCTGTTGCAGCTGGAAGTGGAATGGCTAACGCAGCCGGAATATTCGACATGACAGGAAATGTTATTGAATACTGCTGGGACTGGTACTCAAACTACAATGAACAGGAAGAAGGAAAAACCGCATCAGGCCCGGAATACGGCAGCAAAAGAATCAGCCGAGGCGGAAGCTGGTCAGAATACACCCTTTTTGACTACACCGGCGACCGCTACAGTTTTGACCCAAACGAATGCTACAACTACATGGGCTTCCGGGTTGTACAATCCCGATAAGCCCAGCATAGTTTTATATTCTTGAAATTGCTTCTTTTAGCGCATTCATCTGTTCTTTTGTGCCGATTGTTATGCGCACATATTCTTCAATTCCCTTTGTACTAAAATGACGCACAAGAATTCCTTCCTGCTTGATTCTTTTGTAAACTTCTTCACCGCTTACACAAGGATGCTTTGCAAGGACAAAGTTTGTTTTACTTGGAACAAAATACCAGCCCTTCTCTTTCAAAAAGTTCTGGAAAGATTCTCGTTCTTCAACAACTTTTTTTGCACATTCACAGTAATACGCAGGATTTTTGCAGGCAGCATTACCGGCTACCTGAGCAAGTGCGTCAATCGGGAAATGGTTCAAACTGTTTTTTACAGTTGTAATATAATTTACGATTTCTGGAGAAGAAACAACATATCCAAGACGCATTCCCGCTCCACAAAGACTCTTACTAAAGGTTCTAACAATAAGAAGATTCTTAAATTCTGCTAAAAGAGAAATGCAGGATTCACCGCCAAAATCGCAATAAGCTTCATCTACAACAAAAATCTGGTTTGAATCTGCCTTCTCAAGCATTTTTCTAACTTCATCGCGGGAAAGAGAAATACCGCTTGGTGCATTAGGATTTGCAAAAATCAAGCCGGAACCATTTTTCTTTGCACGCGAAAGCATTTCTTCTTTATTCAAAGACCAGTCTTTATTCATAGGAACAACATCTGTTTCAATATTGTAAAAACCGGCGTAAACAGGATAGAAGCTGTAAGTAAATTCTGGAAGGACAAGCTTTCTGCCACTGTCAAAAAATGCATAAAAAACAAACGAAAGAACTTCGTCACTACCATTACCGCTGTAAATCATTTCCGGAGTAACAGTAAACGGAATTTTATCCAGTTCTGCAGGTTCAACTTTTTCACCATTAACAACGGCATTGCACAAAACGCCGCCGGTTTTATTAAGCATATCGGCAATTGAAGCATGAAGTTCCAAAGAATCAGGATCCGGATAAAGGGCAAGCTTCATAGGGTTTCTGTTTATAAAATCAACAAGCGCTTCCTGAACCTTTGAACTTGGAGCATATGGATTTTCGTTAGCATTTAATTTGATATATTCCCTGTCCTTCGGCTGTTCACCAGGTACATAAGGATGCAGGTTTTTCATTCTGGAAGAAATCATGTTAGTCCTTGATAGAAGTATAATTCAATCACTGGTATTTTATTCTTATTGCAAAAAATAGTAAATTGCCATGCCTCAAAAAATTCAATCTTGTGAAATAGTTGAATTACCATTATAATGGCGTCTATGGCTACATCTGCAAATTTAGGGACTATTCTTAGACATTTTGCAACCAGACAAGAGTCAGCTTTTGTAAATATCAGGGAGTTCAACGAATACCTGAGAAAATACGCTGCTAAACACCTTGAAGAACAGCCGAATCTGGTTCAATACATCGAAATTCCAGAAGCAACACTTATAAAAGAACTGGAAGAACTTGCTTCAAAACATGAAGTTTTCATTACAACGCTGGCAGGAAAAACTGTTGTTGTCGTAATAACTTATTATTCAGTTCTCTATGCAAACAGATTTAAAGAAATTGCAACAAATATTTCAATTCCTTTTCCTACTGCAACAGATTTGCCAAAGCAGTTGCCGGTAGAAGCAATTGAAAAGCACGAAGCTTCTGATCTTATTCCTCAGTTGCAAACGCATCAGGATTTAAAGTCACCTTTGTTATACTGCCTTATAATGCCTCGGGATGTACCATCGATTCTGTTTCCGGCTTGTGTTCCAGTACACTTTCTAACTCGTGCGGCAATGGCAAAAATCCGCAACATGCTTAAAAAAGATGAATATCACGACTATTTCCAGAAAAAACTGAAAAACGCAAATCCTTCAAAAGAAATCGGTGCGCAGAGTTTTTACACAAGATTTATCCAGCATCCGGATAACACCGACCAGACCTTTGATCTTGACGGCGATGCTTTTTATTTCTGGAACCAGCTCTGCTTTTTCATCCGCCAGGATTTTGAAAAAATCAAGGAACGAACAGCCGAAGACACAAACGTTTTACAGGCAATTTCGATTTCTGAAATCTGGATGATGAGTCTTAAAGAAAAAGCTTCTATCCAACAGAAAAAAGAAGACGCACTTCGCGAACTTGAAGCAGCGCTTGCCCGTCCACCGTATTTTTATTCAATGGACAGCATCCTTAAATTAAAGGACTCAAAGGGCGCCCTTCTTTACGGCCAGTACAATGAAGAAGATTTAAAGGATTTTATCACAAAGCTTACATCAGAATCAGAAAATAATGAGCTCCCGAAAATTCTTGTATTCAAGGTTGAAACAGGAGCCAGATATTTCATTTATAAAAAGCGAGTATTCCAGCTTGTTGTCCGACTTGCAAATGAAGCGCACGATACAATCGAAAAAGATTTAATCAACAAATGGTTTGATTCCCTCAGCAATTACAAAAAGCTTGCAGAAATGAAGGATAACAAAGCCTTTGAAAATGTTTTGAAAAATGAAGTAAAAGAACTTTCACCTGTTTTGTGGGCTCTTTTGAACGCAAACTTTCTTACAATGCTTAACTATGAAACAGAACACACAGAAGATGCAGGAACATTCCACATTTTCTCTGGAGGAAGACTTCTTCCGTTTGCAGAGCTTTTGATGCTTTCAAATTCATCAATACTTTCAACGGTAAAGGTTATGCTTCCTTTCTGGCATTCCATTCCGATTCTTTCATGGATTATGGGAATTTTGTCGCGTAAAAAACAGGAAAAGGCAACACAGAAAAAGCCTTCAAAAGAATTTACAAGCGATGATATTCCGGATGATTCACCAAAACAGTCACCGGGGCGCTATGTAAATAAAAAAGAAGCGGTTATTGAAGCTGCAAAAAATGTTGCCGAAGAACTGATTCCGTCTGGTTCTACTATCGACCGAGAACTTGATTCGTATCTAAAGCTTTGGAACAAGATGATTACAAAAGAAGCACATCTTTCTTTAACAGAAGATGTAAACAGCCTTATCCGCGATTACACCCGAAAAGTTATGCGGACTATTTCTGCATCCACCTTTACGGCAGACCGGGTAAGAACTCTTGCAGAAACTTTAGTAAAAACACCGAATATGCAGAAAATCAAAGAAAGTGAAGCCCTTACAATGTATGTTGAGCTTTATATTCTTAGATTACTCAGTAATTCTTAATTTTTTTTCAGGAAGAATTCATTTTTTTTAATTTTCCCTCGTTATAAAAGGTGACGGCAAAACCGCCGCCTTTTACTTTTTTGGCCGAAAAAGTTATTAAAAATTAACGAGGTATTTATGAATCAGTTAAACTCATTGATTATCGAAGGAAATGTTACTAAAGAACCAGAATTGAAAGAAACTCCTAATGGCTTCAAGGTATGCGTAGTACCTGTTGCAGTAAACCGCTTTTACAAAAATTCAAAAGGAGAAGGCGTAAATGAAGTTTCTTACTTCAACGTTGAAACCTTTGGAAAAATGGCAGAAACCTGTGCAAAAAACTGCGAAAAAGGACGCGGTCTGAGGGTTGTAGGACGCCTGAAACAAAGCAGATGGCAGACCGAAGACGGCAAAACAACCAGTCGCGTATCAATCATTGCAGAACATGTTGAATTCAAGAAAAAGCTTTCAACAGAAGACAAAACTGCAAATACCAGCCGCGAAGATCTTGATGCAATGAAAGAAGCAAACAGTGCCTCTCCTGAACAAGAATTCATCCTTGAACAGGAAGAAGCAATGGAAAAAGTTCCTGAAGAAATCGCTGTATTCTAGTGATACTTCGAAACAAACGAATGCCTAGCGCTTTCTGTTCTTCTTGTATTTTGCGTGAGAATCCGAAAAGTTTTTCTTTCCCGCTTTCATCACGCCGCCTCGAGGAGCAGAAGAAGGCATTCTGTTTTTCTGCGCCATTCGTTCTGCTGCAGCCCGCTCGTTACTTGCTTTATACTCTTCAATCTGTTTTGGATTGTAGAAACCATCCTTCCAGTTAAAGCGGGTAACATCCGGCAGAATCTGCTTTTTGAAAAGAGATGATGTAATGCTTTTGATTTCTCCCTTTGTAATCGAAACCTTTGAAAAATCAATGAGCATTCGTTTAAATCCGGCTTGAGAAAGGAATTCTGTTTTATCAAGCAGCGAGAACGGAAGTTCAGGAAGAACAAATGAACCGTCGCTTGAAGAAGCAACTTTAAATTCTTCTCCTTCTTTATCAGCAAAGAAGGTAAATCCATATTCTTCCGGCAAACTAAATCTCATTCTGAATAAGGCTGGATATGCAAAAATCGGAACCAAAACCCTTTCGCGAACATTTTCATCAAAAGTTGCCTCAAGGTTGCGGCGGGAATTTTCATAAGGCATTACAAATGCACCGATATTCTGATTTTCAAGCCATGAGACAGCCCAACGGTTGAAAGTATAAAGATATGGACCAGCTATCATCCGAACCTTTTTATCTTTCAAAAGCTGGATGTGCGCAATATTATTCACTACAAACTGATTAAATCCTAACTCGATAAGTTCATCCAGTTCCTTGGCAAGAGTTTCTTCAAGGGCTGCCGGACAATACGGATCAAGCGAAAGGTAAATTGCTTTTTTAGAAATTGGAAGTACTGTTTTTGAATGAAGCAAATCATATTTCGTATCATTTGTATATTCAAGTATGAGACGTACCGGATGCAATGCCTGTGCCTGGAATACATCAGGAATTGTTGAAACCTGAACATAAATTCCTTCAGGGAAATAAGAAAGTTCCCGATTTGCAACTGGAGTAAGATCCAAAATAGGAAGCTTTTCATCTCCCGGCTGTCTTCTGTATTTGCTCAAATCACCTGTAAGAACACGTGGATAACGCTTAGACATTGATTTAATCTGCAAGAGATAAACACTGTCCCCCGGCTTAAAGCCCGCAGGAATATCTACCCAGCGTCGTCCGTCTTCATCAACTTCAACATGATGAACCTTATGACTTACGCGCCCGGTATCAGTTCTTGTATGAAGACGAATTGAATCGCCCGGATCAGGATCGTATGAACCGCCTGTGATATTTGCAAGAACTACGCGCTCTGGTTCTTCCCCCTGCGGAGTATTTCTTCGGATTTCATCAATAAGTTCATCAGGAGCTTTTTTTGTATTATTTATAGTTCCAAGGTATATACCTGTTCCACCAGCCTGATTTGGATTAAGAATTTTTGCACCGGCATTCTTTACACCTTCACCGATTTCTTTAAATCCATACCAGTAGTCGGTTTTTGTACGAGCAAAATCCGAAGCAAGCATTCGCTTACCGGTTTCAACCGCACCTTTGCGATCTTCTTTGTAATGATCGATTACATAGCGGTAAGCCGCAACAACACTTCCTACGTATTCGGCACTTTTCATACGACCTTCGATTTTGAACGAATCAACGCCAATATCGCAGAGTTCAGGAATGTGTTCAATTAACTGCATATCGCATGGAGAAAAATAATAGCCCTGCTTAATTCCTTCCGGATATTCTGCTGTATAATAACGACGGCATGCCTGAGTACACATTCCGCGGTTTGCAGATTTTCCGCCCAAAAAGCTTGAAAAAAGACAAAGCCCTGATTCACTTACACAAAGTGCACCATGAACAAACATTTCAATCTGAGCTTTAGTGTGTTCTTTTATATAACGGATTTCTTCAAGACCAAGCTCCCGGGCAACAACAACCCGCGAAAGACCTTCTTTGTGTAGAAGATTTGCCGCTGCAGCACTTTCTACGTTCATCTGAGTAGAAGCATGAAGTTCAAGATTCGGGAAGAATTCCTGGCACATTCTGATTACGGCATAATCCTGAACGATAAGACCATCCGGACCGATTTTTTCAAGATACGAAAGAAGTCTGTAGAGACGCTCTGTTTCCCATTCTTCGCAAACGGTATTTACAGTTACATAAATCTTTTTGTTTTGACGATGAACAGAATTTACAGCCGCCTCAAACTGATTCCACGCAAAATTTGTAGTTCTGAGTCGAGCATTAAAACTTTTCAGGCCGAGATATACAGCATCAGCGCCTTCGCCGATTGCCGCGTCCAGAGATTCTATATTACCCGCAGGTGCCAATAATTCACACATGGGGCTTATTGTATCACATTAGTGAGAAAAATCCAGTACCCCGGGAGTTTCACCGCTGGTTTTAGAAAGCTCCCACAGATTTTTACCAGCAGCAAGACCTTCAGCGATTTTTACAAATGATTTTGTAGCTGTCATACCATCCGAACAAACAGCGCTTGAAACAGAATCAGAATCCCAAAGTCCGGCGGAAACTGCAGAAAGAACCGCTTCAGACATCTCTACAGATTTCCAGTCAAGCGCTGATGACGGCGCATAACAAAATGCATCCAGAACAGCACTATCCCGGGTATTCCGCAAAAGAATAACATCCATTTCATTTCCCAGGCGGGAATTTTCATTTTCCTGCCATAAATCTCGCGCACCATTTGAAGAATACCTCGCCGTAGAAATTGCTAAATCTGTACCAAGCTCCGACACAGAACCTTCTTCCTTCGTGCGAAGATGCACAAGGATTATTTCATTTTCTGAAACTTCTATTGCCGGAAACTTATAAGATTTTTCACTTCCATCGTTTGCACTGTAAAGCTCAAGACCTGCAAGATTTCCCGCTTTTTTTACAAGAAGTTCAATATATTCACATTTATAGGCAACTCCAGATACAAGCTTTGAACTGGTATATCTTGGATGCACCTCAGTAATCTCCATTTCGGGCAAAGAACCATTGAATCCCGTAAAAGGAACCGAAAAAGAAAGAGTATTACCGATTCTGTCCGTAACTTCGCCATAAAATTTATAATCTGCTCCAACTGCAAACTTTTCTGCAAATTCAAGATCATAAAAGCAAAGTCCGCTGCATCCTTCAGAAGTTTCCATACGCTTTTCACTTATAGAAATCTCTGGTGTTAAAATGCAGGAATCCAAATTAACCTTTTCAGAAAAAACAAGCCTTAAAGATTTTTCGCCGGTTACATAATAACTGTCCAGTTTCGGAAAAACATAATCGTTTGTATTTACAAGAACTATCCCCTGTTCTGTAACCTTGCACGAAACCGGGAATATTGCTGCCAGAACAACTAATGAAATTACCAGACTTTTTAGAATATCTTTCAAAATGCTATTCATATTTACCTCTCTCATATTTATTACAGATTTCATGCTGGAAAATGAATTTTCCGCAAGACATTCTGGCAAAAAAAAGGCAGCTTTCTCACACGAAGAAAACTGCCAAAGGAGGTAAAAATGAAACTTTTTTTCTACTCGTCGCTTTCTGAAGGAGCAAGATTCTGAACAAAATCATTGTTCAATGTTGCAGCTTCAATCATAAAACGGATATTAATTCCAGTCTTATCTTCCATTGTTTTTTCAACGATAAATACAAGATTTTTTCCCGATTCATCGCAAACAATTCGTTCAATTTTATAGGCTTTTACACCCTTTCTAACGATAGAAGGTGTTCCAATCTGCTGGCGTGCAAGTACGTTTCCCTTGTAATCCTGTTTTTCAACATTGATAACAAACGAAGATTTTACGTTTACACCACTTCCGCTGATTTCAGGAACAAGACGGATATGATACATAGCCTGATCATCACTTACCGAACTTGCAAAATCCTTGAATACAATTTCATCAGTACCGGCTTTAGATTCTTCTTCGCGAATATAAAGAATCTGTTCCGGTTTACAAGGACGGCATGAATACTTATTCAAAATACCAGAACACTTTTCCAAAAGGCCTTCGTAAACTTCCTTGCCGGTCTTTTTTGCAGTCGCATTACCTGGCTTTACTCTGAAAAATTCATTATCAACATAATCGTTCTTTTCGATATCAACTGTGAAAAATTCCGCCCAACCCTGAAAATTCTTATCAGTGCGGCCATACTGACCAAAAATGTAATAATCACCATCGGCAGAAAATCCATTGTCCACCAAAACTGCAGAATCACCGGCATAAGAAGCAAAAAGTGAACCTGCCAGCAAAAATCCAAGAATCAAATGCTTTTTCATAGTTCCTCCCAAACA
>CAMHIV010000067.1 GCA_946185185.1 uncultured Treponema sp.
GCAGCTCGTCGGGCTCATAACCCGGAGGCCGCAGGTTCGAGTCCTGCCCCCGCTAAATCTTAAATCCTTATGTTATAAGGAGATAAGTCACTTCTGACCTATCAATGAATGGGCTCAGCGTGGAACTACTTAATGAATGGTTGAAAGGCTTGGTAGAAAGTCTTTTGAACGGTAATTTAAGGTGGTAACCATGTCTGAGCCTTTTTATTTGTACACTCGACGCCAGGGCGGTAATTATTACGTTCAGTTCAGATTGGAAGACGGTTCTCTTTCCAATCACAAAAGCACTGGAACTCCCAATTACAATGAAGCAAGAAAAATTGCTATGCAGTGGTATTCTACAGGACAAATTCCTGGAAGAATAAATTCTAAATCTGAAAAGCATAAAATGACTGAACTAGAAAAGATTCAGTTAATTAAGCAGATTAAGATTTGCGATTTTGAATATGAGGATATTCAGACAATTGTAGATATCCTTGTTTCAAGAAATTATCTGGTGTCTGGCATACTTAAAGCTGCACCGGAAAGTCGACAGGCCGTAGATTATCTTCTTGAGTTTTGGGATTACGATAAATCTCCATATCGAGAAGAGCGCGCTACACTTGGAAAAGATTTATCCTACTCATATTTTGAAACAGCCTTAGGAAGAGTAAAGAAATACTGGGCTCCTCGCCTTGAAGGAAAACTTCTTGGAGAGATTACTCCAGATGATATTTCAGCAATTTACTCTGATAAAAGAATCAAGAAACTCAGTTCAAAAACAATTAAAGACATTGTAGATGTTATGGTAGTTGCAATGAACTGGGCACATCAAAAACATCTTACTCAATTTTCTAATTTCCAGGATATTCCAAAAGTTACGGTAAAAGGAAACAAGAAAAAGGATATTCTTAGAGCAGATTATGTTTCTAAAGTATTCGATGTAGCCTGGGGCAATGAAATGTCTCGTCTTGCAAATCTCCTTGCTATGTTCACTGGAATGAGAGCTGATGAAGTTCAGGCTTTACGCGTTTGTGATATTCACGATAACTACATCTGGGTTTCTCATGGATGGGATGATCATGTAGGATTGAAAACTCCGAAAAACGGAGAAGAACGCCCTGCTCCAATTTCACAAGAATTAAGAGATGCTCTTTTGCACATGGCAGAATTTAATCCCCGAAAAAACATTGATAAGGAAAATGCTTTTATTTTCTTTGGAAAAGATGCAGTAAAACCTGTTAATCAAAGATTGTTTAATAAATATTTGAATAGAGCTCTTGAAGACTGCGGATATCCTCATCCAGAGAAAATAAGATTTCATTGCTGGCGTCATGCTTTCTGTACAGAAACAAAAACACTGGTAAATGATGACAGAATGATTCGTCAGGTATCTGGACATAAAACACAGGCGGTATTTGAACATTATTCAGATCATCTTGAAATGAAAGATACAATTGAAGCTATGGGAAATGCTGCACAGCAATTATTTGGTGATGTGGTAGCAAGAACATTGAATAAGCCTGTTATGGAGGCATAATCAGCATTTTTTTTCAGTAGTGCATATTTGACTGGATTTTACTTGAATATATTCTGGTACATTGTTATATTAAAAGTGTACTAAATAGATACCCCCTCGCCTGCCCGGGTATAGGAGGTAAAAACGCATATATAATTTTTTTGAATGCCTGCCCTAAATGGTTTCAAAAAATTTAATGCGAAAAATTTTTTGATTTCCTTATTTTTGCACCGGTCATTAATTTGGCCAATGTTTTACTTGAAGTGCTTTTCGCAGAGCACGGGGAAATTAAATGAAAAATAATAACGTGTTGGAAATCGTAGAATTTCCAAACGAAACTCTTTTGACCAGAACTCAGGTCAAGGAAATCCTTAAAATCTCTTATGCACAGCTGGACTCTCATATTTCAGACAGCGAGTTACCAAGAACACGCATGAATGGTCATACCTTCGTGTATCGTGATGATCTTGCAGCGTGCATTCAGGCTCACAGAAGTGACGGCCGAATGCACAAGGCTCCAAAGGCCGGAGGTGCTGCATGATCCGTACGTACAGTTTTCTTGATGGCATCCTGGAAATGAAAAACAATTGCCCTGTAAATGGAAATGTGAGCGCTTCCTTTGTAATTCACAATGGAAGTATTAATTCAGTAAATCTTTCAAAAACGGAAGAACTTTTTACCGAAGAAGAGCCCTCAGAAGAAGTTTTCACAGATGAAGTAGGAAACAGAATTCTTACAGACCTGGAAAACATCAGAATGCAGTTTGGAACGATTATCGTTTCAGTCGATGTAGCACACGGAGCATTGAAATCTTATTCTTTGACTCCATGCACTACCTTGAATGCAAATCTTTTGAGAGCACAGATTAAGAGCCAGACAAATAAGCAGTTGGCTAAACAGCATCAGGTCGCATAAATATCGGCCTGGCAAATAGGAGTTTTATATGACATTTTTTAATAACATTTTGAATAAGGCTGCAAAAGCAGTAAGCACAGAAGACAAGATCTTCACAGTATCAATCGACAAACTTCACTTTGATGAAGACTACAAAGCAGTTTTCAAGCAGGAAGAAGACAAGGTTCAGCGTATTGCTGAAGACATGAAGGCAAACGGATTTGATAAACCTCAGCCTATCATCATTGATGAGAATTACGCAATCCTTGATGGAAACAGCCGTTACATGGCATGCCTGATTGCAGGAATCACAAAGGTTCCGGTTATCATCAAGAAGTTTGAAAGCCGTAAGGATGCCCTTCTTTACGAACTTGGCCTTCAGATGAACCGCCGCAATATCGCTGATGATTCAATCCTGATTGATACTTATCACACGCTTGCCGCAATGAAAGATTCAGAAGGAAACAAGCTTTTTACAGATGTTGAAATTGCAGAAAAACTTGGGGTATCTCCACGCCAGATTTCAAAGGCAAAGGAAGTAGACCTTAAGGCAAACGACGAATTGAAGGATGCCCTTAAGAGCGGAGAAATCACTCTGAACAAAGCTTACAATTCTATGAAAGAGGAATTGAAGGCTAAGGAAGAAGTTCAGGAAGAGCCTGAGAAAAAGATTGAAGAAGTTTCTACTGTTCCGGTTGCAATTGAAACAGAAGTTCCAGAAACACCTGCAGCAGAAGAAGAAACTGCTACACCTGTTGCAGAATCTCTTCCAAAACCTAAGAAGCCTTCTGCAGAAAAGCCTGCCGTAGAAAAACTTAGCCTTAAGTTCAAGCCGGAAGCTTTCACCCTTATTCAGAACGCAGCAAACGCTGCAAATCTTTCTGTATCAGAATATGCCATGAACATCCTGATGGAAGCCGTTCAGGCAACTTCTGCAGAAATCGTTTCCGAAAAGGAAACAGCTTAAACAAGAAATAAGGTCCGAAATCCGCGGGCCTTACCACCTGGGAGGGTTCAGTTCGTTGAGCCGGGCCTTCCCTTTTTATAATCTTCCTGATCTGAGTTTCAGATTAAGGAAGTCACTTCCAGTTCATCACTGAATGGCCTGGCGTGGAACTAAATCACAATCTTTACCGGATGCGCATATGCATATTCCGGCAGATTGTTTTTTGGGAAAGCGCCGGGCTTTTTGTTTTTAACGGCGCTAATTAATATTAATGCCAAAAACAAACCTGACATATTTCAGAGTTCCAAAAACAGAGAAATATACAGTCATTTCAAATTACTTTCTTGAAGATCCTAATCTCTCTGGAACAGCAAAAGGAGTGCTTGCTTATATCCTCAGTTGTGACAGAAAGAAAAATGACTGGATTCTCTATAAGCAGGAACTCATCAAGCATTTTTCCGACGGAAAAGATTCCATCAATTCAGCCTTCAAGAATCTTGAAGATAATGGATATCTGATAACCAGGAGAGAAAAGAAAGGCCGCAAAACTCTTCTTTTCTTTTCGGTTTATGAAGTTCCAAAAGAATTGTATGAGCTGAATTTCCGCACAGAAAATCCTCACAACGAAAACGAATGGGCGGATTTTCAAAATGATATGAGCGGAATTTCCGTTTCAAATCCACGTTTATGTGCGGAAAACCCGCCGGTACTAAATACTCTTTTAAATACTTCTACTAACTACTGTGAGTCAGCCAGTAGTAGTGATTTTAATAATTTAAGAAGAGTAATGAAGGAATTAAATCTCTGCTTGAGTGAAGACTTTTATGTGAGTTTCAAATCTTTTGCAGAAACAAACAATCTTTCTGATGACCAGGCAGAAGATTACATCAGATGGATTTATGAAACTAAAAAGAAATCTGCACATAACATCAATTCATTCATTTATTCAACAGCCTGCAAGGATAACCTTCTGGATGAATATCTTTGTTCAGTCCAGGGCAAGTTGAATGCAGAAAATAAGGTTTACTGCAAACACTGCGGTAAAGAACAGACTTTCCAGGAACAAAGGGAAGCCTGCTGTCATGGTTGTGGAAAAGACTATTTTGATTTTTCACAGTTCGCAAATATCAACGCTACCCAACAATAACACAACAAGAGGAGTACACATATGGAAGCAAAAACAATTCAGACAAGCGGCGATTTTATTGACCGCGATGCCGAAAAAGCATTTTTAGGAGCATTATTACTGGACTGGAATGCAATGGGCGAAGCCTCATCTAAAATCCATCCGGAAGATTTTTTCTACGGCTGCAACAAACTTATTTATGCCACAATGCAGTCCCTTTACGGGAAAGTTCCTCAACTGGATCTTGTTATCCTTGTAGATGAACTTAGAAAGCAGAATCTTCTTGATCAGGCAGGAGGCGCAGCTTATGTTGCATGCCTTACCGACCAGGTTCCATCCAGCAAGAATATAAATCACTACATCAAGAACATTAAGGAATGCAAAGCAAACCGTGATGTAAAGGATATCTCTGGAGAAATTTCAGAAAGTCTTGCATCCAAGATTCCAACAAAAGACATAATCGAACAGGCAAAGAAACGCCTTAATGACATCGAGGCAAACTCTTCCGAGGTCCAGATTATTTCATCATCCGAACTTCTTTGTGAAGCAAATGAAAGAATCAAATACAACATTGAAACACAGGGAGAGCCGAGAGGAATCTCAACAGGGTTTGACCGTTTTGACGGAATGCTGGGAGGAGGTTTCAGACGAAAGCATCTAATTATTCTCGGAGCCCGACCTTCCATCGGTAAAACCGCCATGGCCTTAAATCTCCTGGAAAATTCAGCGGCAAAAGGCTATAAGTCAGGATTCGTCAGCCTTGAAATGACAACTGAAGAACTTTCAAACCGCCTTATCAGTCAGAGCTCAGGAGTTCCTGCAGATAAACTCATTTCAGGATTCATGAGTGATTCTCAGATAGAACGATGGGCTAAAGCATCGGACTATTTAGCAAAACTCCCTTTATTCATTGCAGAAAAACATGGAATCGGAATAAGTGAAGTTTGCGGAATTATACGCAGCATGGTTTTTAAACTCGGAATTGAAATCGTCTATATCGATTATCTCGGACTTATCCGGTCCGGTAGGACTAATATGCCGCAGTGGCAGGAGTTCGGACTTTTTACAGAAGCTCTGCGCGATACAGCAATTGCATTGAACATTCCGGTTGTACTTTTGTGTCAGCTTAACCGTGGCGCAGAAGATGAAGAACCAAGTCTAGCAAACATAAAAGGTTCAGGTGAAATTGAACAGCACGCGGATGAAGTAATCCTTCTTCACGGAAAGCGAGAATTTGATCCTACTAATCCTATTGCAGAACGAACAATCATAATCTCAAAACAGCGTAACGGAATCACAGGCCGCTTCAAGATGGATTATGTATGCGCTCTTACAAAGTTTAAGGATGCAGCATAAGGATGGGCACTATGGCGATTAAAACAATGAGTAAAATTACAGACCCGATTACGGGAACTAAGAAAGTAAAGGCTACCCGCCTTTATGATACAGAGAAAGTCGTTCACACAAAGGATGATGCGAAAGAAATCAATGATGCACTTTCTGAACATAACAAAGACTGGGGCATCAACCGAATAACAGGAAAGCCTAGAAAAAGCAGTCCAGAGGGATATAAAGTTTCTTCTAACTGTGAATCCTGCAAACCGCGCGGGCACAATATCCGTGACCCGAAATTTGTTGAAGATAAAAAACACATTGATCCTGCTGGTCTTTATAAGATTTATACAGATATGGGACCAATTGAAACATGCTATAAAGAAATCTTTGCTAAAGCTCTCGAAGAATATAATAGCAAGCAGACTCGTAAAAGCCGTCGGATTGATAATTATCTGACTCATGTTCTGCAAGACCAGAGACGCGGAACTATGAAGAAGAACAGCAAGGTTGATAATTCTCGAAAGCCCTGTTATGAAATAATCTTTGAAATCGGAAACCGCGACCATCAGATAGACAGAAATCTTTCCATCGAGATTCTGGAAAAGTTCTGCAATGAATGGATGCCAGAACATTATCCGAATTTTAAGGCAGTTGGTGTTTATCTTCATGCAGATGAGTTTACGATTGATCCGGTGACAAATAAAAGAATCGACAGTGCGCCTCACATTCATTTTGATTTCATTCCTATTGCCCACCGACTTACTGCAGAAGAAAAAGAGGACTTCGAAAACTGGAAGAAAGAATTAAAGGAAAAAGAAAAGGCAGAATGTAAGGCCCAGGGAAAAAAGTTCAGTTCAGAAGAATTTGAAAGCAGAGACTGGGCATTTGAAAGAGCAAAGAAATATGGCAAATCGGAGTTAAACAGCCTTTCTCTTCAATCTTCATTAAGCGGAGCCTGTGCAGAAATAGGATTTAGAACCCAGGGAATGAACACTGCACAGATTCAGCTTGAGCGTTCCATCCGGGAAGATTTATACGATTTGGTTGAAAGTTACGGCATTCCAGTGGACCGGACGGTTAACAAAAATGCCGAAGCAAAAGTCAGAATCGAAGTCTATAAGGCCCGGGAGGACAATAAAAAGATTCTGGCAGAGATGAAGGAATTGGATAAGGAAATCAAATCTGAACTTAAGGAACTCAACAAAAAAGATGTTGAAATCAGCAAACGCGAAGAAGTTGTTGAAGGTCTTGAGAAAGAAAAGAAAGAAATTGATAAAAGGGAAAAAGAAGTTACAAAACGGGAAGAGAAAGTTGCTCCGTATGTTGAACGGATTGATACGTTGATTGAAGATGAAAAACGGGTTCAGGAAGATAAAGCAAAAAATGAAGAAGTGAGTAAAATCCAGGAACAGAAGGAACTTGAGCTACAGGATAGAGAGACAAAAATTGAAACTAAGGAAGCGGCTTTAGAAGATAAAGAAGCTGAAATCAATTCTTCAATTGAAAATCTTAACGCCCGGGAAGAAAAAAACGAATCAAAGGAGAAAGCCCTTGATTCGAGGGAAGAAGCATTGAATCAACGGGAAAAATCTCTTGATGATGATAAAGCGGAAAATGAAGAAGTGAAAAAACAAAATGAAGCGGACAAAGAAACAAACGATAAGAATGCAAAAGAAATCTATGATAAGTTCGAAAGCTTTGGTCCTCTGGAAGAAAAGTACAAAAAGTATCTTTTCGGCGTAAACATGAATGAAAAGGTTGTTGTGAACTTTTCTGGAGTTGGCAATCAACTTAAGACTGAACTAATGGAACCGGGAAGTTCCTGGCGAGATAAGATTGATTATGCAGTTGCCAATTTTACAGAACGCTGTCAGAAGATTGTTACTAAGTTCCAGGATGCAATCCGTGGCTTCACAAACTTTCTTCAGGGAAAGACTTCCAATGACTTAAGAAAACTGGCGGATGACATGGACCGTAACGGAACAAGGACTTTTGAGGAGTACGAAAGCCGCTGGTCCAGCGAAACGCTGGACTGGCAGGTAGAACAAAGGAAGCAGAAACTGCAGCTGAAGCCTCACCACCGCGAGATAGATATCGAGCGTTAGAGGTAAATGTATCTAATCTCGCGATTGCTTGCAAAGTTGCGAATCGGAAAATTTGGCCGCAAAGGGCCGAATTTTCCGATTTTTTTTATTTTTTGGAAGCAAGAGCAGCCCTTCTAATCGGAGCAAGAATGATAAGTGACAAAGACGGTATAACACAATACCGACCTTGTCAGCTGTCGGAACCATGGGTCCTCGGCTAACAAGGTCGGTATTGTGGCGAGAGGTCGTACCTCTCGCGCTCTCCGGGGGCATTGCGCTGCCCCTCAAGAACAACCTGCAACGTTGCAAGTCCTCCAAAATGCCCGCTTTTCGCGGCCGTTGAAAATTGACCGGACTTTCCACAAAATTGATGCAGTTTGTTCTTTCACCCTTCGTGAAATCCAGAATCAAATCAGCCGGGGCATCGGCTAATTTGAAAAGGGATGGATTTCAATTCAGAAATAAGGAAGTGCCCAAAATGGGAGAAGCTGTGAGCAAAAAGTTTCTGAATCATATTTAATATAGAAAGAAACTAATTCTGATTTAATGCATGTATTCTATTTCTTATTACTCCAATCGTTTTAATTACTTCTTCTTCAAGAATTGAATCTATCTTTGCTAAATCTGATCCATCCATTGATTTCTCATCAGGAGTATAAAATAAGGCAGAAATAGAAACATTTAATTCAGTAGCAATTTTTTCTATTAATTCAGCAGACGCAAATACTTTTCCTGTTTCCATTGTACTTAAATGTTTTACAGATATATCTAAACGTTCTGAAAGTTGTTCTTGTGAAAGACCGCGTAATTTTCTATATGAGTGAAGATTATTCCCAAATATTTGTTTTAGAGTCATTCTTTTAGGATAAAAGAAAAATAAAAGTATCCAATTACGCATTTGGTTATATTTGATACAATATTTTACTCATTAGGTGAAATTTTATTTGTATATTTTACTTTTCGGGTTTATAATTTAATTTAACGTAACCTAATAGGTAAAAAAAAAGGATTGTATAAATGCCACAGATTGTAGAAATGACATGCCCTGGTTGTGGAGCTCGAGTTCAGATAAATCAAAAAACATGTGAATGGTGTCATGCACCAATAGTAATAACAAGTATGTCAGACATATTCTCCATGAGTATGCCCGATATAAACAAATACTCAAAATCATATGAAAAAGACCTTTCAGAGAATCCTGATAATGCAGTTATAAATAATTCCGTTGCAATGTGTTATTTAAAGTTAGGATTTTATGACAAGGCTCTCGAAAAGTTCGATAAAGCAATAGAACAAGATATTAATAATTGGGAGACTTATTTATATGCAGCGGTCTGTTTACTTAAAGGCAATAAAGCCTTTGTAACACAAAGAGCAGACATCGACAGAATCGAACAATATATCAATGCAGCCTTACTTATTGAAGAAAACGGCCTTCTAAGATATTTCCAAGCATATATTAAATACGATTATTTTAAGCGAAAATTCTTAAAAACATCACCTACATGGGAAGAAGCTTTACATCAGGCAAAGGAAGATGGTTTTTCTCCTGCAGATGTTAATCAGTTATTCCAGTTATTAAAACAAGATATTCCATCATGTTTATAACATCGATGAGTATTATAGAATCTACACCATTTGTGATAAAGGAGAAATAGAAATGGACAGTAAAGAAATTAAAAAGCGCTGCAAAGGAAGAAATGAGGATCAGCAGCAAGTTATTCACTACTTCTGCGATGAACGCGGCTGTTTGAGCAAAGGAATTCCAGATAGTGAATTTGACGCAAATAAAGTCAAGCAGATTTCAGCCTTAAATCTTAAGCAGAAAGCATTAAACAAACTTGGAATTGATGAGGATCAGGTAAAAGAAGTTGATCCAATTTGTTTGGAAGGTCCAGTTTATAAAAACTCTACATATAGACGTCGTGGTGCAGATCAGGTAAATCGTTACTCTGCATATCAGGTAACATATATTTTCTGTTCATCTGATCAGGTTTACGCATATCAGTACACCATTAACTTGGATTCTGATGAAAAGAAGGAACGTGCAGAAGAATACTTCTATAAAGATAT
>CAMHIV010000068.1 GCA_946185185.1 uncultured Treponema sp.
TTTTACACTTTTCTGGGGGAATATCAACGAAAATAATACATTTTTCTAGGCGTTTTATATAATATATTTTACATTTTTCTAGGGCAAAAGATTTATTCTTGTACCCCCTCGTAATCAATTATCCCGCCAATCTCAACAACATTGGAATATCCCCAGTCTACCAGCTTCTGACTGGCCTCCTTGCTCCGTCTTCCCGATCTGCAATATACATAAATCTTCTGAGCCTTTTCCGGCAGAACTTCTGCTGTATTCTCTTTTGTCATGCTTTCATTTGTAAGCTGGATTGCTCCCGGAATATGACCTGCTGTAAATTCATCCGGCCGTCTTACATCCAGAAGGATAAAATCTGAATCTTTTGACATCAGCTTTATTCCTTCTGCCATTGAAAGGGATTTGTAAGTCAATTTTTCTTCCTCCGGCTTCTGTCCTTTCATGCTGATTTTTCCGTTTTCTTTTACTGTCACTTCAAAAAAGCGGACCTCTTCTGCCTGTTTATCTTCCCAGGGACGTTTGTATTCGAATTTAAGATTTGTATTTCCCTGTTTTAGTGAACGAACTGTGTATATAAAAAGACTAGGAGCTCCCGCCATTCCCTCTTTTCCAAGATACTGAATATCTTCATCCACCTGAATTATTGACTCATCGCCAATCGTATAAATCCAGGTGTAGCCTGTGGTCGGATTTCCCCTGAATTCTAATCTTTTTTCGCTTGAATTGAATGATACAGACTTACAGCCTGCAAAAATCAGACTGAGTAAAAACAAAATCCAGACTTTTTTCATAACTCTCCTTTTGGGGGCTACCCGCTTCGCGGCTGCTCTACGCCCTAGCCTATTTCCTTTCCCTTACCTTCCAGCCGCCGTTTTCCAACTTCTTTTTTGGAACCTCAAAGCAGTTGAACATCGGATGGAATTCAAAATCTACCCCACCCTTTCGACCGTTGCGGTTTTTTAATATCTTAAGCTGAAGTTCCTGAGCCTTTCCTGGAATCTCGGCGTTCTTTTCCTGTTCATTTCTGAGCTGAATAATTCGGGCTGTACGAGATTTTTCGTCCTCGTATTTGTCATCATCCTTTTTGAGATAATCCATGCCCTTAAACTGCAGTGCCATCAGAACATCACTTGTATATTCAATGGCGCCAGATTCCTTAAAGCTTGCAATATTTACCGGGCTTGTGTAATTTTCACGGTTAAAGCTTGAAATTGCAAAAATCGGAACATCATAGTCCCGGCTGGCCCGCTTAAGTTCAACTACAGCCTTATCTGTGTTCTGCTTATCAGTAGCCCTCATGTCAAAAGGCGCTATAATCTGCAGATAGTCAATTATTACAAGAGGCTTTCTGCCTGTTATCCTGATATGTCGGGCAATTACAGCTTTGATTTTTTCTACGCCGATATCGCCAATACCAATGTGATAGAAAATCCGCCCTGCATAATCTGAATAACCTTTAATGCATTCGTTTAAGAAATCTACCCGCTCTTTTGAGTTTAGAGATTTTCCGTTCATGAGGTTTCGGGTTGTAGTCGCAAAGTCCAGATCACTTCCCCAGTTTTTGCATTTCTGGAAAGAAAGCCGGCTTATAGATTTTGCAATCAGTTCCTGTTTACCCATTTCAAGACTGAAAACTAAAACATCCTGCCCCTTCTTTGCAGCATTATCTGCAACTTGAAGTGCAAAAGTAGTTTTACCAAGACTGGAAATAGCACCGATGATGTAAAGTCCCGGATAGAATCCTCCGTCCAGAAGCTCATCAAGGTTTTCAAAACCGGTAGAAACACAATCTTTGTTATGACGCTTTTCAATGTCAGCAATAAAGTCTGAAAGTCCGTGTACAGCTGCAGTCTGATAATAAGCTTCTGCTTCTTTCTGCCGTTTTTCTTCCAGCAGATTAAGAACATTATTTTTTGCATTCAAAACTGACTGAACAAAGGTTTCCCTGTCTTCAACCAGTGCCTCATTGGCATCCTTGAATCCAAAAGTAATGTCTGCATCAACAAAGTCTATCTGAATCTTTGTAAGTTCTTCAGAAAGCTTTGCTTTCCCTGCCCTACCCGCTTCGTCATTATCCAGTGCCAGAATCAGCGGATACTTTGGTCTGTTTGATTTTAAGAACTCAATAAAGCGTAAGTTACTGCTGGAACCTAAAGCTACAGCAATTCCTCCGGCTTCAATGATGCTCAGGGCATCAAACTCCCCTTCCACAACAAAAACCGGCTGTTCTGCAAGCGGAATAGCCTTTAAGTTAAAGAGCTCAAACTGTCCTTTTGGTTTTAAGTAGCGCTCTTTTTTGTCAGCCTCCCACGTTGCCCGTGCATTGTAGCTGAAATCTCCTGTAGGAATTACAAAGCGGCGTTTTTCTTCCCAATAGCCCAGGTTGTATGCATCAACCGTAGCTTTAGAAAGTCCACGTTTTTTCCAGTAATCAGTTTTTTCAACTGCTGCATGACACTTTTCGAAAAATTCCGTAAGGTTTTCCCGATTTTCATTCTGAGACTTTTTGTTTATGTCAATTTTAGTTTTTGATTCTGTTTGAGGAATGGATTTTGAAGAAGTTTGATTTTTTGAATTTTCATAATCAACACTGATGTTATAAAGGCTGTATACATGATTAAAAAGATCTTTGCCTGATAATCCTGTATCAATGGCGGCAACATCGAAAATGTCATAATCCACACCACATGAAAAACAATGACACCTGTTACGTCTTGAATCAAAAGACATACTTGGATGCTTATCTTCGTGTGCCGGATTTAAACATGAGAAATTGCTTGATGTGTTGATACCTTTAGCGTTAAGATATGCTTCGAGATTTGTCTTAGCATATTTCTTAGCTTCTTCTGGATTCATCTGGTCCCCACCCTGTATCCAGAGTATTTGTTCCCACAAATACCGTTGTACTAATTTTTCTTAACTCTAAGATAAATCGGGTTAGACGTATTTGCAATACGTCACCCTTTGAATTTAATATAGCTCTTTAAAAGCTATATAATAAGCTCTTAGGATTTTTAAAACAGTACTAATTCTTTATGTTTTAGATATTTAGAAGAGTTTCACTTCCACGTAGAATATGACAAATTCCACATAAAATAGTCTAAAATCCACGTAAAATATAACATATTCCACGTCCTTTATGACTTTTGGGCCTTTTTTTCCACGTAAAATATGACAAAATTTAGACACTTTTAGACCATTTTTGAGCTTTTCTAACCCGATTTTTGCCGTTTTTGTGCAGTTTTTTTCTGTTAGCCCCTTCTAATTCGACTGAAAAGTAAGAAATTTAGGCGAAAAATCTTAAAAAGTAGTCAGAAAACCTCAAGAATTTGACAAATCTCCCACGTAAAATATGACTTTTTTGCGACGAATTCAAGGGATTTTTAGACTGTTTCTACATGAAGAAAATATTTTCATCCAGAAAGGCTGATTTTTTAGGGATTTTTCCCACGTAAAATATGACTTTTTTAGCTATTCTTAGCCAAAATTTCCACGTAAAATATGACTTTTTCTTCCCTATAATATAGAGCTTCCACGTAAAATATGAGTCGCAGTGCAAAAAGCAAGTTTTTTGCCCTGTTCAACGAGAATTTTGCCACATAAATGCGTCAAAATTCTCGCCGTATCAAATTTTAGGATTTTTTCCCACGTAAAATATGACTTTTTTAGCTATTTTAGGCCAAAATTTCCACGTAAAATATGACTTTTTCTTTCCTGTAATATAGAGCTTCCACGTAAAATATGAGTCGCAGTGCAAAAAAACAAGTTTTTCGCACTGCTTACCGAGAATTTCGCCGCAAAATGCGTCAAAATTCTCGCAAGTCCAATTATCATAAAATTCCCACGTAAAATATGACTGAATATTTTTTATTACCCTGTCTTATTTTTTTGACTCTTTTTCAAGCTTGCTGGCAAGTGCTTTTACCTTTGCCTTTTCTGCAATTTCTTCACGCTTTTTCATGGTGTTTTCAATCTTGAGTTTCTTTGTTTTTGCAAGGTCTCCAAAGTGTTCAAGGTACTCATTGTAAAGCGAAACTTTTGCATAGCCGTTTTCCAGGAACTCTATTATGTTGCCGTTTGTGTTGTAAATCGGTTCAACAACAATATCCCCGTTCAGCATGTTTGAAATTTCGCTGATTGCATTCAGAATAGGCTCTTTGATGTCACGGCCAGGATTCTTTGTAGCGGTTTCATCAGGAAGATCCAGAATCTGCTGCAGTGTCTTAAAGCTCATGTTAAAGCTGCCGTTCTTGCCAATATCATTAAGGCGTTTTCTTGCAAGCATAACGATGTTGAGCAGAGTATCTGCTGCGTTGTCTGAAAGCGAGAAATATTCCTTTGGGAGAATTGAAAAATACTGAAGTGCGAATAACTGCCAGTTAATTCGCTTGTTCAGATAGATTTCTACAATTCCGTTTTTGATATGGGCACCGGTAAAGAGGACTTCAATACCGCTGTCTGTAATCTGTTTCTGGTCTTTTTTATCGCGGACTACACCTTCAATCTTGATAGAGGTCAAAGGGTGCTGTGCCTGATTAAAAGCCTGACGTGCAGTTCTGATTGTCTTGTAACAACCAAGAGTAACAAAATCTTCCAGAGGGAATTTGATGCTTATATCATTTTCAAGATTCTCTGTTACATTTTCTTTACTCAGCTGAACCAGAGTGTAAGTCAGAATCTTTTTAAGAGGCTTGTTTGCCTTGGTAAAAAGGTCAATGTTATCCAGATGAATTGTTGTTTCTGTATTGTCAGTTGAGTATTTAACCCGCTGACTTAAGTTTTTCTGAGTTCCTTCAGGCGGATCAAAAAAATCAATCTGAGTAGAATGACTGTTATGTTCCAGACGCTTACCAAAAGTTTCAAGGTCTCCAACATGGCTTACAACACTGATAACAGTATTTGAGGCCGGACTGTTTGGAAAGCTGAACCATTTTGAGGTGTCTTCACTTTTTTTGATACTGCCCTTTTTAGTTTCTGCAGGTAAATTAGTTTTATTCTCGTCCATTGGTCTTATGCTCCTAGTAAAGACCTATATCAGAGAAATGTACAAGTCCTTTTTTCTCCTGCTGTTCAAGATATTTGATTGCAATCTTGATGCCCTTTGAAAGTGAAACGCCGTGTTTCATAAAATATGCTTTCAAAGCTTCGCGTTCCTTTTCTGTTGTGCGGACAACAATCTGGGTTGCCTTTATTGTTCGGGAAACTTGAACTTCGTCTTCAATGTCTATTTCTGTTGTATCAAATTCTGAATCAAGGTTTGATGTAGGATCTATTTCAGTAACATCTTCTGCCTGAACTTCAATTTTCACTGGTTGAGCTACTGCAGGGGAAGCTGTTGTTGTCGTTGCTGCAGCATTTCCTCCGATAGGCTTATTAAAACTGTTTAAGAAGTCCATGTCCAAATTATTTTTTGCCGGTTGTACTTTCTGCATATTCTACCTCCCCTACCCTATTTGAGTGCTTCTGCAATTTCTGAAAGAGCTTCCAGTGTATCTTTTTTAGTGCCTGCCATTGCCTGTACAGGAACTGAAGTTGTCTGAGCCTTTCTGAAGCCTGTATCTGTTGGAATAACGAAAATCTGGAATCCGTTTGGTTCAAGAGCCTTATACTGAGCAACCAGGTCACGACACTGGGCAATTGCGTTGTTGTTTTCGTTCAGTACAAGTTTTTTAAGATATGGTTTTCCGTTTACGCTTACTCCATAGCAGTTGTCATAGCGTTTTTTCATTGTTTCAAGGTTTGTCTTAAAAGTTTTGAGACCGTCGTAGCTGAAGCGGTCAAGTTTAAGAACATTGATTACTTCGTCGCTGGCGATAAAGCAGCTTTCTTCGAGAGCACCGAATGCAGGTGATGTATCGATTACGCAGTAGTCAAATGCTGCTGAAAGTTCGTTCTTAAGCTGAGCCAGTTTGAACTGCTCTTTCTGAGCGATTGTTTCCTGATAGGTTCTAAGTCCGCCGTCAATTCCGGCTGTAGGAATAATAAATAGATTTTCAACCTGTGTAGGCTGAATTACGTCTTTGATTGTGCATTTGTCTGAAAGAACGTCAGAGAGTTCATATTCCAGTTTTGGAAGATTCATCCAGTCTGTAGTATTTCCCTGAGGGTCGGCGTCAATTAAGATTGTTCGTCCGAGTTTTGCAAGTTCAACAGCAACTGAAACTGATACGGAAGTTTTTCCTGTGCCACCTTTCTGAATGGCAAATGTGTAAGTTTTCATTTTTATTCCCACCACCTGATTATTCAAATGTATAAACGTTATATACATTATATAGCTTGTATAGGTAAAGTGCAAGACAAAATATACAATGTATAACAAGAGTATAAATAGAAAATATACAAATGCTATACACAAAATAAACAAGATATATACAGTGTATAAACAAAGTATATAAAATATTAATACGCAAAATCGTCAAAAATCAGCCCTTTTACGTGTATCTGTACGCAAATATTGCAATTTAGAAGGGGGTAAATTTCTGCATTTGTAACTCCTTATATTGTATAGAATAACACTAGACAAAATATACAAAGTAAATACAAATGCTATGCAAAGAATAAACAAGTAGTATACAAAAACTATGCAAAATAGACATTGTAAATACATAGGAAGCGGCGAACAACGGAGTAGGGGAGTTTTATTATGGTCATTACTGTTTCAAGCATCAAAGGCGGCGTAGGAAAGTCGTCTGTAGTTCCTTCCAGTTTAAGACTTTTGGATCAGCGCTCTATGGAAACTGTAGAGATTAAGCGGGTTCTTCTTCCTTTTCAGAATTAGCAAGTTAAGCCTAAAAAACTGCGCTTGATGCACAGTTTTTTTTAACGGCTTTTCGATTTATAGATCTCATTTAATGCCATAAGATTATGTATTTTTCCATTTGTGTGTCCTTTCCTTAAATCATTCCGCAGCCGGATTTTCTTTCTTCCGGGTGTGCAACTTCAAAACCGCAGTTTGCTTCCATGTTCAGTTCGCGAAGTTCTTTAATTCCGTCAATATAGAGCTGATAGTTGATGCCAGTAGATTCATAGCCGCAGCCTACATCGTAATCGTCGCCCAGTGATTCGCGGACAATCTGTTCACGCTGTTCGCGGGTTGTGTCTTTTATTAAAATGCTTGTCATAGTGTTTCCTGATTATAAAATAATATAAATGTATGCAGAAGGCAAATGCTTGCTGCGGTTTTAAATTTTTCCTTGAGATGCTACGATAAGTAGCATAATTTTTTATTTTTGTAATATCTGTTTTCTGTTAAAATAAAAGAGGCTGTCGTATGCTTTGATTAATTCTGAAGGCGGGCGGGCTAAAAGCTTTTACCTGCTTTTTAGAAAATCCATCAAAAGAGAGGAAAAACATGATTTTTGCAGAAAAACTTAAAACTCTTAGAAAAGAGAAAAATATTTCTCAAGAGCAGCTGGCTGAAAAAATCCATGTAAGCAGGCAGGCAATTACCAAGTGGGAAAGCGGAAACGGTATTCCCGACATTGAAAATCTGATTGCTATTTCTGCCTTGTTCAACGAATCGCTGGATTCACTTTTGAGCGAAGAAAAGAGTCTTATTTCAAAGCACGAATTCCTTTATGAAAGTCGCACTGAATACGACCTGGACAGCCCAAAGCGAATTGATCTGAAAATTGGCACAGCCCATGAAGTAATCATTGAAAAAACAAATGATGAAAAAATTCAGGTGTTGGCCGCTTCTAACAAGCTTACCTTTCTTGCTCAGCAGGTAAAAGTAAAGATTGATGAGAACAAGAGAATTATGGATGTGATAGTAAAGCATTCTTCGGACTTGTCGGAAATTGCGGCACTGGAAAATCTTTTTATTCTTGTACGCATTCCGGTAAAGTTTGTTGCTGATATTGAAGTCAGCGGTGAGTTTGAAAATCTTAAAGTGCGCGACATTATTTATGATGATATTGAATTTGACGGCAAAGCTAAAAATGTTTTTGTAACAAATGCCGGCGGTCACCTGGAACTGAATACAAATTCAAATCTCAAGGTTGAAGTAAATGCTGCTCAT
The DNA here is from genome assembly GCA_946185185.1 of uncultured Treponema sp. Taxonomy (GTDB): domain Bacteria; phylum Spirochaetota; class Spirochaetia; order Treponematales; family Treponemataceae; genus Treponema_D. The sequence continues at coordinate 8,012 of CAMHIV010000068.1, forward strand.
GGAAAAATCGATTTGAATCATTTTCATGCGGTTTCAAAGCTGAAGTTTGCGGAAGGTCAGAATTACTATTTGAAAAATGCCGGTCGCTTTACCCGCTTTGTGGATGCAAACGGAAAGCTTCTGGCTGGAAAGCGCGAAAAAGATGACCCTGCTGAGCCGGTAGATTTGATTGTAGAGCTGAACGGCTGGAAGGCCGAGGCACAAATTTTATAGGAGAGTTTTCATGTATACATATAAACCAAAACGATTTTATCTTCAGGTGTTTATTGCAACCTGGAGCTTCTGGCTTTTTGCAATTCTTTTTGATGAAGGGCTTACCTGCACTCTGGGAATGTTTCTGGGCCTTATAAGTCCTGCAAGTATCGCAATCATTACAGTTTTTACTTCAAAAAGTCAGGCACTAAAAAAAGATTTTAAGCGAAAGATTTGCAATTTCTGGAAGCTTAAACCCCTCTATATTCTCGGCGGTTATCTGATTATGGCGGCTGCCATTGTGGCTTCTATTCTTCTTTCACTTTTGTTTGGTGAATCAGCAGAACAGTTTTCTTTTATTAAGGGCTTTACCTTTAATGGTCCCGGCATCTTTGGTGCTATGGCTACTATAACGCTTGCTGCAATTTTGGAAGAGGTTGGCTGGCGTGGCTATGGAGAGGATTCAATTGCTCAGTATCATTCCTGGTTTAAGGAATCTATAATCTTCGGTTTTGTCTGGGCTTTGTGGCACCTGCCTCTTTTCTGGATTCCTGGAACTTATCACTGGGAAATCCGTAATATGAGCAACTGGTATATGATTAACTTTTTTGTTTCTGTAATTCCAATGGGTTTTGTAACAACCTGGGTTTACGTAAAGAACGGCCGAAGCATGCTGGCAAGTATCCTCTTTCATCTTTTTGTAAACTTTATTCAGGAAAAAGTTGCCATGACTCAGAACACAAAATGTATTGAAACTTTAATGGTAACTGTAGCTGCATTTATCATTGTTCTGACCAACCGCGATATGTTCTTCGAAAAAAGACATATTGGCCACATTTTGGAATAGTTATAAAAAAACGAAACCCGCAGCAAAATAATTTACTGCGGGCACATTTTATTATCCTAACTGACTAGGCAGAACCAGTTTTTCCTTGTAGGGAAATTCTGCTTCATATTTTGCAAAGTCCTCGGGATTTTCTTCGGCAACGAAGTATCCTTTTGGGGGAGTGTAAGTTGCTTCAATTCCATTGAGGTAGCCGGGAATCAGTTCCTGTGCTAAAAAGTATGGCACTTCTGAATCCTTTGGCTCGCAGTGGTAATGAATATGTAACTTACTTGCCAGATCAAAACCTGCATGACGGTAAAAATTAATATTGCCTTCCATGCAGCCAGGGTGGTAAACGTTCCAGTAAGAATGGCGTCTTCAGAATAAATGATTTTGGTGGATGATTTTGAGAACTAGGCTCTCTCTATTCCGCAAAAATGAGAAATATTTAAAATTGCGGAATGAAATACAATTTCTGTTCCGCAAATTTAAATATTTCTTGAAAATGCGGAATATAGAATATATAATAATCTTATGAAAGTTCTAGAACGGCAAGATTTTCTGCAAAAATTGATAAACACAATTTACACTCCCGACATAAAAGTCATAACAGGAATTCGCAGAAGCGGAAAATCTAAGCTTCTGGAGCTCTTTATTGAATATCTTAAAAATCAGTTTCCAGATGCAAATATCATTCACATCAATTACAATCTTTTTCAATTCTCTACTATTAAAAATGCTGCTGCTCTGAATGAATATGTGGAAAATCTTTATTATCCAGAAAAAGAAAATTTTCTTTTGATAGATGAAGTCCAGCTCTGCAAGGATTTTGAGCATGCGGTAAATTCTTTTCATGCTTCAGAAAAATATCACATCTATAT
>CAMHIV010000069.1 GCA_946185185.1 uncultured Treponema sp.
ATTACAACTCGTCGTTTTGACATTAAAACCTCAATATTCTGATTATAAAGCAATATAAGCGTATTTTAAAGCGTAATTATTTTGACATTTTTAGTCAATATGTCAAAATGAACAGTTGATTCTGCGTCTGAATGCCGAGTTTAAGGAGCAACAATAAAATTGGCGCGAAGGAGCATTGAGTGGAACGGATAACGGTTGTAATTTTTACTTTAGTTAGTAATTACGCCACCGTTATCGCTAGTTTTTGCATGCAAAAACTAGCAAGCAAAACGAAGTTTTGCTCCACTAACAGCATGTAGCGCTATATAGCGCGGTCCCGGGTCCGCTCAAGGTGACTGGGAGCCAATTTGGATGTGTAAAAATAAAACTCGGCATTCAACCATATTTTCACTTTAAATTAGCCAATATCTTTCCTGCATGATAAAATGTGGTGATTACACTTTTGGAGGAACTTATGTTCGAACAGTACAAATTACCTTTTGCTTATGACGCTCTGGAGCCGGTTATTGATGCTCTGACTATGGAAACTCATCATGGAAAGCATCACGCAACTTACACTAAGACTTTTAATGAATTGGCAGAAAAAGCAGGTGTTGCAGGAAAATCTGTGGAAGAGATTCTTGGAAATCTGGATTCAATTTCGGATGTGGCGCTTAGAAATGGACTGAAAAATAACGGCGGTGGTTATTACAATCACAATTTATATTTTTCGGTAATGGGTCCAAATGCAGGTGGAGTGGCTTGTGGCGAGCTTGCAAAAAAAATTGACGAAACCTTTGGCAGTTTTGATGCATTCAAAGAAAAAATCAGCAATCTTGCACTTACACAGTTTGGTTCTGGCTGGGCGTGGCTTTCTGTTTCAAAAGATGGAAGTCTTGTTTTAAGTCAAAGTGCAAATCAGGATAATCCAATAAGTCAGGGAACTGGAAATACTCCGATTTTCTGTATAGACGTTTGGGAACACGCATATTATTTGAAGTTCAAAAATCTCCGCGCAAACTACATCGCAGAATTCTTTAAACTTGTAGACTGGAAAAAGGTAAACGAACTTTATTTAAACGCACTGGCTTCATAGGTGGTTGAATGTCGAGTTTAATTGAAACACCATAAAAATTGGCGCGAAGGAGCATTGAGCGGAACGGGAACATTCTGTTTGTTGTTGTCGCGAAGCGACAGTAAATAGTTACTTTACAACAAACAGCATGTAGCGCTATATAGCGCGATCCCGGGTTCGCTCAAGGTGACTGGGAGCCAATTTTAAATGCAAATTCATAAAACTCGGCATTCAACTGCAATACATTCCCTTCTCATTTACTTGAATCACTAAAAAGAATATACTCTTTTCATTATGAAAACTGTAAACGGAAATAATCTCACAATTGAAGATGTATGCGATGTTGCGTACAAAAATGAATCTGTAGCATTGCCGGAAGATAAGGCTTTTTGGAAAACTTTGGAAAAATCCCGCAAATTTTTGGAAGACTATATTGCAACTGGTGTTCCGACTTACGGTGTTACTACGGATTTTGGAGATAGCTGCCATAATCAGATTAGTGTAGATAAAGCTGCTGAACTTCAGAGAACAATCTGTACATATCACGGAATCGGGCTTGGTCCAAAGTTTGACCACGAAACTGGACGCGCTGTTGTTCTTGCCCGCTTGAATGGAAATGTAAAAGGCGGACACAGTGCAATTCGTCCAGAACTTGCAAAAATGATGGTAACTCTTTTGAACAAGGATATAATTCCGGTTATTCCTCAGTTGGGTTCTGTTGGTGCATCCGGGGATCTTACTCCTCTTTCTTATCTCGCAGCCGTTATCATGGGAAAGCGAAACGTTTATTACAAAGGAAAAGTCGTTCCTGCAGCAGAAGCATTTAAGGCAGAAGGAATTGAACCTCTCCCGATTGAAGCAAAAGAAGGGCTTGCTCTTATGAACGGAACTTCTGTTATGACGGCAGTTGCTTCTCTTGCCTGGAAAAAAGCTCAGCGTCTTGCAAATATTTCGGATTTTTTAACAGCTGTTACTTCAGAAATTACCCGCGGAAAAGATACTCCGTTTATTACAAAGGTAAGTCAGATAAAAAATCATCGCGGCCAGATGGAATCTGCGGTTTATGTTCATAATATAATTATTAAATCAAAACGTGTCTGGAAATACGAAGAATTTTTGAACAGTCAGATTGAAAAAATGGACGGAAAAGGCTTTGTTGCCCAGCACAATAAAATCCAGGACAGATATTCGATTCGTTGTGCACCGCAGATTACAGGCGTTTACCGCGATACTTTGCGTGTTGCCCGTGAATGGATTACAGAAGAATTGAACAGTGCAAATGATAATCCTCTTGTAGATATCGATGTTGGTGCACTTTATAACACAGGAAATTTCTATGGCGGACATATCTGTGCTGCCTGTGATTACATGCGTACAGCCCTTGCAAATATTGCTGATTTGAGCGACAAACAGGCAGAGCTTATAATCGACGGGAAATTCAACGGGCTTACAGAAAATCTTATTCCGTTCACACCGGCTGATCATCCTAGAGCGGGATTGCGTCTTGGCTTTAAGGCTGCGCAAATTACAATTTCTGCTATACGCGGTGAAGTTGCAACATACTGCTTCCCGGTTTCATTAACTTCTGCACCTACAGAAGCCTTGAATCAAGATAAAGTAAGTATGGGTACAATTTCTGCCAGAAAGTTTGCAGAGCAGATTGAACTTGTATTCCTCCAGTTTGCTACTCATCTTCTTGCAGCAATGCAAGCTGTAGATCTTGCCGGTTATGAAGAATTTGCTCCATTTACAAAACAGGTTCACGATGAAGTTCGCAAATTGAGCGCATTCGTAGAAGATGACCGTGAACTGGATAAAGATGCAACTGCTGTTGCAGAATGGCTTAAAACAACTGAATTATTTGCATAGATAAGGATTTATATGGACGAAAAGCTTCCTAAAGAACATCTGAACGTAAAGATTATTGCCTTTGATCTTGATGATACGCTTTTAAATGATGAAAGAAAAATCTCTCGGCGAACTCTTGATGCCATTAATAAAGCTGCAGAGAAGGGAATTTTTATTGTTTTGTGTTCAGGACGTGCTGATAACGGAATTTTACCTTATATCCGAGCAATGAATATTGCAGGTTCTCAGCAGGGACGCTATTTAGTCGCTTTTAATGGAGCAAGTGTATTTGATCTTCATTTGCGAACGCCGATTTATACGAATAAAGTTGATATCGATATTTTAAAGTTTGTTTACAAAGAAGCAAAAAAGCGCGGAATGCCAAGTATCGTTTATCAGAGTGGAACTATCTATTCCTGGGAAGATTCTGAATGGGCACGAATGGATGCCAAATTGTGCGATTTGAATTTCAGTGTTGTTCCTGATTTTGAAAAATTTTTGGAAGAAGGCTTCCCAAAAATGCTCGTTCCATCAGAACCAGAGAAAGTTACCGAATTAAAGGAATTTTTGAGCAAAGAACTTGAAGGAAAGGCAGATGTGTTTACTTCAAAACCGTATTTTCTTGAAGTAATGACTCACGGCGTAGGAAAAGGAAATGCAATTCTTTGGCTCGCCGATAAACTAGGGATTCCTCACAGCCAGACAATGGCCTTTGGTGACAGCATGAACGACGAATCTATGCTCCGCCTGTGTGAGTACGGTGTCGCAATGAAAAATGGCTTAGACTACATAAAAGATATCTGCCCTTTTGTAACCCGTTTTGATAACAACCACGACGGAATCGCAGATTTCCTTGAAGAATTTGTTTTGTAGTTTTAATTTCGAGTTATTCAAGAATTAATAAAAATTGGCGCGAAGGAGTGAACGATGCATGGAAAAACACTCTGTTTATGGGCGTCGCGAGAGCGACGTGTTTATAGGTTCCTTTGCCATGAACAGCGTGTAGTGTGCTAGCACACGTTTTTACATCATCGTTTTGCGACTGGGAGCCAATTTTAATGAAAAATCATTTAACTCGAAATTGAGACTATAGTAACTTTTTTATCGTCGGCGAAATTTTTAACGCCGAAATCAATTCCTCTGCTTCAGAAATATTTGTTCCGTTTTTTGCTGCATTTCTTGCTTTGACCGCCCTAATCAAAATGTTTTTAGGCGTATGTTCCATATCGATAAATTCCAAAAGTTGAACATTGTAGCCGCTGTTTTCAAGATATTCAGCCCGAAGTGCGTCTGTTACCAGCGAAGAAAATCTTTCCTTTAAGATACCGTATTTCAAAACCGGGCGGAAAACACTTTCGGCATTATTTTTATTCAACTGCTGGTTTATTTCATGCTGGCAGCATGGAACGCTTAAAATTGCTTTTGCATCATTTTTTACGGCGTATTCGAGTGCAAAGTCTGTTGCTGTATCGCAGGCGTGAAGCGTAATCATGATGTCAGGTGCATTTTTATACGAATAGCCTTCAATATTTCCAATTGCAAAAACAAGTCCTTTAAGTTCAAGTTCTTTTGTAATTTTATTGCACCAGTCGATAACTTCTTTTTTTAAATCCAGACCAATTATTTCTACATGGATTTTTTTGATTTCTGTTAAATAATAGTGAACGGCAAAAGTTAAATAGGATTTTCCGCATCCAAAGTCGGCAATTCTAAGGGGACGGTCGTTAATTTGAGGCATAATTTCCGGAAGGATGTCGTTTAAAAATTCCAGAAAGCGGTTTATTTGCCGGAATTTGTCATATTTTGAATTTATAACCTTTCCTTCCGGGGTCATAACTCCTAAAAGCACAAGAAAAGGAACAGGATTTCCTTCCTGAATTAAATAATTTTTTTTGTTTTTCCAGGTGATATTCTGCGGTTTTGCAGTTGATTCCAGTTTTTTTACAAGCCGGGTAGTTTCGCCCTTTTTGTTTCCCAGTATTGTTATTTCTTCGCTTTCGGTTCTTATTACGCAATTTTTAAAAGTTTTTCCACCGTGTTTTTCTATGAATTCGTTCAGCTCCTGTGCGCTTTTCTGTTCGTGAAATGCCTGTTTTTGTGTAAACAGTTCTGCCATGTAGGTTGTGTTATTTGAGTTGTTCGAAGCTCTGATTTTAATGCGCTGATACGGGCGACCCAAAATTTCTTCAATATTTTTTACAGGTTTTGAAAGAGTAACAGAAATAATCATAGTGATTTCAGAGTATACCAAACTAAAAAAAATTGGTATATTTAAAATTATGGGTAAATGTATCGTATTTGTAAACCAGAAAGGTGGAGTTGGTAAAACAACTTCTTGTATCAATATCGGCGCATATATTGCTTTGGCCGGTAAAAAAGTTCTTCTGGTAGATTTCGACTCACAGGGGAATATGTCTAGCGGTGTTGGTGTTTCAAAAGACAAGCCGACTATTTATGAGCTGATTGCAGGACAGGTTTCTGCGGACGAGGCAATTAAACACACTGCAGTAAAAGGTCTCGACGCAATTAGTGCTTCAATTGATTTGTCTGGTGCTGCAATCGAACTTGTTGAACAGGAAAACAGAGAATTTTTCCTTAAAAAAGTATTGGATCCATTAAAGACTATATATGATTATATTTTGATTGACTGTCCTCCGTCTTTGGGACTTTTAACCTTGAATGGACTTGCTGCAGCAGATCAGGTTCTTGTTCCAATGCAGTGTGAATATTTTGCACTTGAAGGTATTACACTTCTTTTGAAATCTGTAAATAAAGTTCAGGCAAGCATAAATCCTAATCTTGTAATCGGCGGAATTTTCTTTACAATGTACGATTCCCGAACCCGCCTTGCACAGGATGTTGTTATGCAGGTTAAGACTTATTTTAAGGATGTTGTGTACAACACAATTATTCCTCGTAACGTTCGGCTTTCAGAAGCTCCTTCTCGCGGTCTTCCAATTTGTAATTATGATCCGCAGTGTACAGGCGCAAAAAGTTATGCAAAGCTTGCAGAGGAGATTATAAATCGTGGCTAAAAAAGGTGGATTAGGTCTTGGTCTTGGACTTGACGCTTTGATGGGCGGAAGTGCAGCTGCAAAAGCGGAAATCCGGGAATCAACAGGCGGAAATGTAGAAAAACATACAGAAAAGAAGCCGGAGCTTCCTGCAAATCTGCCTTCAGAAATTGAAGTTGATGAAAATGGCGGACTTTGGATAGATCCTGCTTTGCTTGTTCCAAATCCTAAACAGCCGCGAACAGAATTTGACTCAAAAGCATTGGAAGAACTTTGTGATTCCATAAAGGAACACGGAATTGTTCAGCCGATTATTATTGAAAAGGCAGACGAAGGAAATAATTTCTATATTATTGCCGGTGAACGACGAACTCGTGCTGCAAAAATGGCTGGTCTTACAAAGGTTCCTGTTCAGATTCGAAAATATGACGAAATTAAAAAACTTGAAGTTGCATTAATTGAAAATATTCAGCGTGCAGATTTGAATCCCATTGATGAAGCAAAGGCTTATTATAACCTTATGCAGATGGGCGATCTTAAGCACGAAGAAGTTGCTCAGCGTGTTGGTAAAAACCGTACAACTGTAACAAATTCTCTTCGCCTTTTGAAATTGCCGGAAGATATGCAGCGTTCATTAATTGACGGACAGATTTCAGCAGGTCATGCAAGAGCTTTGCTTTCTGTAACTAATTCCAGCGATCAGCATGTTCTTTTTGGAAAAATTATCGGAAGCGGACTTAATGTACGCCAGGCAGAAGCACTTGCCCAGGATTATAATAATGGCGGTCGTGCAGGTGGCGACAAATCAAAGAAAAAGAAGGTCGAAAAGAAAGATCCTGATGTTGAAGCAATTGAACAGAAGTTCATGGAAGTTTTTGGAACTAAGGTTGTGCTCAAAGGTTCAATCGAAAAAGGTTCAATTCAAATAGATTATTATAGCCGCCAGGATTTGGACCGGCTGTACAATGTTGTTGTAAAAGAATAAACGAAAGGGCCGTCTAATGCGATGATTGAGCCAGTCGAAACCACCGCATTAGACGGCCTAATTATATTTTTGCAAACCGGAATTAAATTGACATGTACATTATTTCCATTTCGTGCTGCAACTGATTTCGTCGTTTTTCCATCTGTGCGATTCTAGCGGAAAACTGTGATTTTACAAAGTTATGACTTTTTTCATAATCCTTGTACGACTTAATCTGTGCATTCAATGATGCCAAATCTTCCATAATTTTAATAAAATCTAACATAAACCCTCCTCACTGAAATCCCGATACTTTTCAGCAAGTAACTTTTTTCTTTAAATCTAAACATATCAAAATAAAAATTCAAGAGAGCAGGGCTTGGTTACATAAAAAAACTAAATTTTTATCGAACTGAATACCTTTCCTATGCTGTCGTGAATTACAAGATCTGCATCTTTGTCGGAACTTGTTTCTGATTTGTTGATGAGCACAAGATATTTTCCCGTAAAATACTGAACAAGACTTGCCGCCGGATAAACAATCAGGGATGTACCGCCGATTATCAGGGTGTCTGCATTTTGAATTGAGCGGATTGCACCTTCCACAATTGCATCGTTCAAACCTTCTTCGTAAAGCACAACATCCGGTTTTACAAGTCCGCCACATTTTTTGCAATGCGGCAAGGTGTCCGGCGCCGACTTACTCTCCTCTATAAAATCGATTCCGTATGGTGCCCGGCAATTCATACAGAAATTACGCAGGGTGCTTCCGTGAAGTTCAAATACATTTTTGCTTCCGGCTTTCTGGTGAAGCCCATCAATGTTTTGTGTAACAATTGCCGAAAGTTTGCCTGCTTCTTCCATTTTTGCAAGTGCTATGTGCGCCGCGTTTGGCTCTGCATTTTTTATGATTAATTTTGCCCGATAGAACCTATAAAATTCTTTAGGGTCGTGGTTAAAAAATGTTCTGCTTATAATTGTTTCCGGTGGATATTTCCATTCTTGATTATAAAGTCCGTCCTGGCTCCTGAAATCCGGGATCCCGCTTTCCGTAGAAACCCCCGCTCCTCCAAAAAATACAATATTATTCGATTCATCATAAATCTTCTGAAATTCCGCAATCTTTTCTTCAAATGTCATAGTGCTCTCCTCCATGAAATGGTTAATATTCTGAATATCGAGATTTTATTGATCGTAATTAAAATTTGCTCCCAGTCGCAACAGCGGTGATGCAAAAACGTGCACTAGTGCACTACACGCTGTTTATGGCAAAGGAACTTATAAAAACGTCGCTCTCGCGACGGCCAATAAACAGAGTGTTTTTGATCATCGCTTTGCTCCTTCGCGCAAATTTTAAATTGAGTTACCAAATCTCGATATTCAGAATCATAATCTTTGTTATCGAGAATTTAAAGTTTTAGTTTCAATCTACCGATAGTAGAATGAAAAAATTTTGCGTAATCGCTGTTTGTTTGGTAAAATTGTACTATTACAAAAACGGAGTCATATATGATTAGGAATCGCATTTTAAAACTGGTAGTGGGGCTTTTCGTTTCTTCATTGTTATTTGCCCACGGTGCCAAAGATATCGACGAAAAAAACATCGATAACATGCAGAGCTGGCAGGAATCTTTTTCTCTGGAAGGCAAGACATCTGGAAAATACAATATTCTCGTAACTGCTTCGGACCTTGGTGGTAATGAAACCGTAGAAGGTCCATTCAACCTGTACGTCGATCCAAAGTCAGATTTGCCGGTAAGTGGAATTACAAACCCGCTCAAAGATATGCGAATCGTAGGAAACTTGAACATTGTTGGTACTTGTATCGATGATGATGCGGTTGATCATGTTGATTTAATTTTAGACGGCGATGAAGCAAATCCTGTCCGGGCAAAAGGAAAGGAATTCTGGTCATATTATCTTGATACAACGGAGCTTGCAGAAGGTCCTCATACAATTAAAGTTGTAGGTTATGATATAAATGGTGTTGTTGGTGAACCTGTTCAGGTAACCTGGAACCTTGACCGTCGTATGCCGGTAACTGCTGTAACAAGCAGCGGAATGGGTGTACTCGTTTCTAAAGTTGTAAAATTCAAAGGTCTTGTTCAGGATGGAAATGGAATTCAAAGTCTTGCCTATTCTCTGGACGGTGGAAAAACATTTAAAGATCTTAAACTTAAGAGCAAAAAAGATTCCAGCGAGTTTGAAGTTTCCTTTGATTCCCGAAAATTTAAAGACGGCGCTTCTGTAATCTGGTTTAAGGCAAAAGATAAAACTGGTTCTGAAGGTGTTTATTCATTCCTTTACTTCGTAGATAACACAAATCCACAGATAAAAATTCTTAATCCTGTTGAAAAGCAGGTTTCTTACGGAAAAATTGCGATTACAGGATATGCAAAAGACGACCTTGGAATACAAAGCCTCGACTGGGAATTTGGAAATCAGAAGGGTAGCTTCGAATTGATTCCTGGAAACCCATACTGGGGAAAAGTTTTTGACCTTGCAGGAACAAATGATAAGACTCGAAAATTTTCTATCACTGCAAAGGATATTGCCGGAAACTCTGTTACCGTAGTTCAGGATATTCTCATAAATGAAGAACTTGATAAGCCAATCGTTGAAATCGAATATCCGGTGGGAGATCCTTATCTTGAATCTAATGATATGGTTTATGTTCGCGGTATTGCACACGATGAAGATGGTGTTCAGTCTGTAAAATATAAATTGGATAACGGCAGCTGGATTGAAGAAGAGACAAAAGGGGTATTCTGTGCTGATTTAGGTAGAGGTTCTTCTCTTGCTGCTGGTCGGCATACAATCACAGTTGTTGCCCGTGACCGCCATGGTGTAGAAG
>CAMHIV010000070.1 GCA_946185185.1 uncultured Treponema sp.
GCTGACTTTGAGGTCTGAAGTTTTTCTTTTCTTTTCACTTCTGGTGCTGCTTTGTTTTTATCTGGCGGGTAATTATCTTGAATATCTGGATGAATCTCTTTTATTTATTTTGAATGTTGCAGGAATTACAGGAACTGCCCTGATTTTTTTAGGAACAGCTGGTTTTGTGGAAAGCCTTACTTTTTTTATTATTCACCGTGAAAAACGAATGAAATATTTTTCATCGATAATATTTTCCCTTGCTGTAATTCTTTTTGCTTTTGTAGTTCTTGTGCTGTTTTCTTCAATCGATATTCTTTCTGAAGGATTCTAGTTACAGGTTACTACTGCGTTATACGGCAAAATCAAAAGCAGACTTTCTTCTTCCGCCTTGATTTTTACCGGCAGTCTTGCTTTTGAATACTCTGAAGAAATTCGATTGCTTATGCTTGGCATTCCTTCTTTGCGGAACATCGTTGATTCCCATTCAAGGCCTGAAGAAACAGCTTTTCCGCCTGTATAAGCCTTTGAAAGGCGGGCTACAGAAACATAATCCTGTGCTTTAAGGCCGTTAATTTCTGCTTCGCTGTCTTTTTGCAAATAATAAATGCACTGCTCATTGCACAGCCATGAATGAACATGCTTTTCTTTTGAAAAGGAATCGTAAATATTTAAAAGATGATCAATGCGCCCGCCGTCGCCGCCAACCAGTGTTATAAACGGCATTTTCTTTAATTTTTCTGCAATTTCCCAGGCTTTTTCAACAGCCAGTTCTGTGTCGGTAAAATCTTTGTCTGCGTCAAAGGGAACTTTTATGTCATCCTTGTAATAATCCAGAAGAGCTTTGTCCTGAATGCTGTCAAAATCTCCCATGATGACGCAGGGTGAAAATGCATAAGAGGCGCAGGTTTCAAGTCCGGAATCGGCTGCAATTACATAATCTGCCTGTGGATGAGTTTTCCAGTAAAGCCGGGTTTTTTCATATTCAGGGGCTTCTCCACCTGTGAAAATTACGATATGAACTTGTTCGGGGTTTTGCATTTTATATCACCTATCGTTACAATAATAGCATGGATTCAATAAAAATTCCTTCAATTCTGGGGAAACTTAACGAAATTTTTGAACAGAACGGTTACAAGGCATATCTGGTTGGAGGAGCTGTACGCGATACTCTTATGGGTAAAGAAGCTCACGACTGGGATGTTACAACCAATGCAAAGCCTGAAGACGTAATGCGAATTTTTCACAAGGTTATTCCTACAGGAATTGCACATGGAACTGTAACTGTTCACTTTATGAAAAATGAAATTGAGGTTACAACTTTCCGAACAGAATCTGATTATTCTGACGGAAGGCATCCTGATAAAGTTGAATATACCGGAAATATTGAAGAAGATTTGAGCCGCCGGGATTTTACGATAAATGCAATTGCAGCGAGTTTGAAAGACGGAAAACTTACTGATCCGTTTAATGGAAAACAGGACATCAGAAAGAAAATTATCCGCACTGTTGGTAACCCGGAACACAGATTTTCAGAAGACGGGCTTCGTCCGATTCGTGCACTTAGATTTTCTGCGCAGCTTGGATTTGAAATTGAAAAAAATACTTTGGATGCCATCAGCCTGCCGGAAATTATTGAAAAAACAAAAAGTGTTTCTGTTGAACGTTTCCGCGATGAGCTTACAAAGCTTTTAAAGGCTGATTATCCTTCCGGTGCACTCAAAATTATGGAACAGACAGGTGTACTTTCTTTGTTTATACCGGAGCTTGTTTCCTGTCGTGACTGCGTACAGGGAGATTTCCGGGGCTTTCATGAATTTGATGTTTTAGACCACTTGTTTTATGCCTGCGACGGAGCGCCAAAAAATAAGCCCTTAGTCAGACTTGCGGCTCTTTTCCACGATATCGGGAAGCCGGAAGCAAAGCGTGTTATTTCAACTGAAAATGGAGACCAGTACACTTTTTATAACCATGATGCGATTTCCGAGCGGATTACGCGTGAAATTATGCTCAGACTTAAATATTCAAATGCAGAAATTGAACAGGTTTCTCATCTTGTAAAGAATCATATGTTTAATTATGAATCCACCTGGACGGATGCTGCAGTAAGACGCTTTTTAGTGCGGGTAAAGCCTGAAAATGTTGAAGATTTATTCGATTTACGGCTTGCAGATATTTATGGAATGCATAATAAACCTGTCCGGGGGCATGACAGTCAGACTATTGCGCTTTTGAATGAACTTTCCGACAGAATAAAAAAAGAAACAGAACTAAATTCCGCATTGAGCCTTAAAACTCTTGCTGTAAACGGAAAAGATTTAATGAAGGAAGGAATTCCTGCTGGAAAAGAACTTGGAAATATTCTTTCTGAACTTTTGGAAACTGTGCTGGATGACCCTTCTCAAAATGAAAAAGAAAAATTACTCTTAATTGCAAAAAATATTTACAAAAGGAATACAAACTGATGGCAGAAACGATGAAACAAACTTTCGACGACTGGACAAGTTATGACACCTGGCTTATCGCAAACTATGCGGAATATTCAATTATTTCTTTGAATGAAATTGACGGCAAGGTTGTTGCTGAATACATAAACAAGGGTGAACCTATTCCGGAGTAATTATGAATTTTGATTTAAATAATTTTGCTTCATTTGGAGTTGCAGGAAATTTTACCGGGCATCTTGAACAGGCTGGCGAAGCTGTAGATTTTGCAAAGCTTAAGGTTACAGATGCAAATGCTCCAAAGGCTTTGTTTCCAACTTACATTCCGGCAGGAAATGCCTCTCCTGATTTCTTAAAAACTTTTCCTTTTTCCCACGATACAATAATTTTCCCAAAGGGAGAAACAAAACTCCAGATTGAACCTGAATGCGCTGTTTTGTTTTCTGTCGTCTGGGAAGGTGAAAAAATTACAGAATTAAAACCTGAATCTTTCGGGGCTTCCAATGACTGCTCTATTCGAAAAGAAGGTGCTAAAAAAATCAGCCTCAAGAAAAACTGGGGAAAATGCAGCAAAGGTCTTTCTGAAAATTTAATTCCGCTGAATGATTTTTCCCAAAACGGCTTGTTGAATTCTTATCGGATTGCAAGCTTTTTAATCCGGAATGGAATTGTATTTGAATACGGAGAAGACAGTGCTGTCCGGGATTACAGTTACGTTTATTCGCGTCTTGTAGACTGGATAAAAGACCGGTTGAACAACCAGAGTGATGAAGGTCCGCAGGAAAAAATCGGTGAATATTTAGTTTCTGCCGGGAAACCTGAAAAGCTTCTTATTTCTATTGGAGCAACCCGTTACACAGAATACGGAAAAACAAATTTTCTCCAGAATAACGACATTGCCTGCGTAGTACTTTACCCGGAAAATAAATATTCTGCTGAAGATATAAAAAAAATGGCAGAAACCGGAAACTTTTCTGCTTCCGATATTTCTGCCTTGGTTCAGCGGGTTGTTTTGTAGCCGCCAATAATTATATGTCCATGTTCATTACAGAGCGAACTTCGTGTAAAGTTTTATCTGCAATGGCACGGGCTTTTTCGATTCCGTCCTGAAGAACTTTCTTGATGTATTCAGGATCCTGTTCTAGTTTTGCTCTTCTTTCGCGGATAGGACGAAGTTCTTCATTCAAAACCATTGTAAGTTCGTTTTTAAGCATACCGCCGCCACCTTCACCAATTCTTGCGGCTACTGCTTCCGGAGTTTCTTTTGTACAAAGCGAAATCAACTGGAGCAGATTTGCTACTTCCGGGCGATTTACCGGGTCGTATGTGATTAATCTTTCGCCGTCTGTTTTTGCCTTTTTAATGAGTTTTGCAGTTTCATCCTCTGTTGCAGAAAGCATGATTGCGTTACCGCGGCTCTTAGACATTTTCTGGTTGCCGTCAAGTCCCATGATGCTTGGTGTTTTTGAAAGAAGTGCATATGGCATCTGGAAAACCGGTTCCTGATTCTTGCAGAATTTGTCGTTGAAACGGCGGGCAATAGTTCTGGCCATTTCAAGATGAGGAAGCTGATCTTTTCCAACAGGAACAACTGTTCCTTTTACAGAAAGAATATCAACTGCCTGATGAACAGGATATGTATACATTCCTGCATTTACAGTATTAAGCCCTGCCGCTGTAATTTCTTCTTTCACGGTTGGGTTTCTGCTGAGTTCTGCGTTTGAAACAAATGTAAGGAATGGAACCATAAGCTGGTTTGCTTCTGGAACATGAGAATGTGGATAAATGATTACATCGTCGCTCGGTTCAATTCCGCAGGCCAAATAATCTATTACAAGCTGTTTTGTATTCTGGCTGATTTCCTGGTAAGCATCGTGATCTGTGAGAACCTGATAATCTGCGATGAGAATGCAGGTTGGAACGCCAAGTTTTGAAAGGCGTACACGATTCTGAAGAGACCCAAAGTAATGACCAATGTGAAGTCTTCCTGTAGG
Organism: uncultured Treponema sp.; assembly: GCA_946185185.1. Lineage (GTDB taxonomy): Bacteria > Spirochaetota > Spirochaetia > Treponematales > Treponemataceae > Treponema_D. The sequence continues at coordinate 4,418 of CAMHIV010000070.1, forward strand.
ACGGTCTCCTGTAAGTACTCTGTATTTTTTTGGATTTTTTACGATATCTTCTTCAATTTTTTTACTGGTAGCAAGAGCAGCTTCATAAGTGCCGTTGTATTCAAGTTCTGCCATAATTCACCTCGTTTGTAATTCTATATAAAAAATCGCCTTTATTCCATATTGATTTAACAAGAAGTGAAAAAAACGATACACTAAAAAATATGACGCTTTCTGATTTTTATTCGTGGCTTACAAAATTTTTGAATTTTGAAAAAACACAGACCAAGGGAATATTTTGGCTCGATTCAATGAAGTTTCTTGCAGAAAAACTTGGAAATCCCCAGAACGATATTCCATGTATTCATGTTGCCGGTTCAAAGGGAAAAGGTTCTGTTTCTGCTATGATTGCAAATATTGTTGAAGCCAGCGGAAAAAAATGCGGGCTCTACTCTTCTCCCCATATTGTGGATTTCCGGGAAAGAATAAAAAGTGCGTCATCCTTTTTTGAAGACAGTGTTTACGAAAAAGCCGCCGATGTTTTGGTTGCGTGCGTGGAATCAATTCCAAAAGACGAACTCCCTGGTGGCAGAGCCCTTACCTGGTTTGAACTGGTTACCGTTTATTCATTTTTGTGCTTTAAATATGCAGGCGTTGATTTTGCCGTTTATGAAACCGGTCTTGGAGGACGGCTGGACAGTACCAATATAGTAAATCCTCTCTTAACAGTTCTTATGCCGATTGAAAAGGAACATACAGAATTTCTTGGCTACACAATCAAAGAAATTGCCGGTGAAAAGGCCGGAATTATTAAACCCGGAAAACCTGCGGTTGTTTCTTTTCAGAATTATCCTGTTGCAGAAGAAGTTTTTAAAAACGTTTCTCAGAAATGCGGTTCAGAATGTATTTTTGTAAGAGATTGCGTAAAAATTCTAAATCATTCCTATTCAGAATCCGGCCTTTTGAATGCATGTCTTGATTTTTTCGGCAACTCTGGCATTACAGAAAGTTTTGCTTTCACACTGCGCCTTCCAGGTTTTGTTCAGGTTCAGAATGCAGCTGCGGCAATTACGGCTGTAAAAAAAGCTCTGCCAGAAATTTCAAATGAAATGATTCAGAAAGGGCTTTCTAAAACCTTTATTCCTGCCCGATTTGAAATAAGTTCCTTTGCCGGAAGAGTATGTATTTTCGATGGTGCGCATACCGTAAAAAGTATTTCCAATACAGTTGAAACCCTTAAGGAAATCTTTCCCAAAAATGAATGCAGCCTGATTTTTGCCTGTGCAGGAGATAAAGATATCGAGGATATAATTCCGCTTTTTAAGGGTGTTTTTGCCAGGATTGTATTTACTTCTCCAAAAACAGTTCGTTCCTGCAATAGTCAGAAAGCGTATGAAATTGCAGAACGAAATGGAATCAAAGCCGAAATTATCGATGACATAAAAACTGCCTTTCAATCAGTTATAAGCGGACAAAAAAAATCCGATATTCTATTAGTAACGGGTTCCTTTTATCTTGCTGCAGAAGCAAAAGAACTTGTTCCTGAACTTGAAAAAGAAATATAAGAAATGGAAACGACAATGCGTGCAACTAAAGCAATAATTTATTCAGATAATCTGAGACACAATATACGTGAAATAAAAAAGAATTTAAAAAACGGAGTAAAACTCTGCTGTGCCGTAAAAGCAGACGGATACGGAAACGGCGGTGTAAATGCTGCAAAAATAGCTGTAGAAGAAGGTGCTGAATACCTTGCAATTGCAACAGTCGATGAAGGTGCAGAACTCCGAACTGCTGGAATTAAAGCAAATCTCCTTCTCCTTTCACCCTGCGTTCCGGAAGAATTTCCAGAGCTTATAAAAAATAAAATTACTCCCGTTGTATTTGATCAGGAAGTTATTTCTTTGCTGGTTAAGGAAGTTTCCAAATCAGATGCAGATTCTTATCCTGTTTTTCTTGGTGTTGATACCGGCATGGGAAGAATCGGCTGTCTTCCTGATGAAGCTGTTGAGATTGCAAAATTCATAAATGATTCAAAAAAACTTAAGCTTGCAGGCATGATTACTCACTTTGCAGTTAGTGACGGTATTTCAAAAGAAAATATCGAGTACACAAAAATGCAGGCAGAAGGCTTTAAGAAAGCGTATACAAGTGTTCAGAATGCAGGTATAAATCCAGGAATCCGCACCTGTTCTGCAAGTGCTGCTGCGATTGCTATGCCGGAACTTCAGCTTGATATGGTTCGTCCTGGAATTATTCTTTACGGCTATTATGCTGATGAAGTTACAAAGGAATATCTTGCTTCTAAGGGAATTGATTTTTCGATTAAGCCTGTAATGCAGTTTGAAACTTCAGTTTGTGCAATCCGCCGTTTTACACCGGGAAGAAGTGTTTCCTACGGACGAACCTGGGAATGCACAAAAGAAACTGATATCGCAGTTTTGCCAGTTGGCTATGCAGACGGTCTTTTAAGACGCAATTCTCCGGGGCTTAAAGTCACCATAAACGGAAAAGCCTATCCTGTTGTCGGAAGAATCTGCATGGATCAATGCATGATAGATATCGGAAAAGATAACAAGGATGTAAAACGCTGGGATAAAGCAATAATATTCGGCCCAAAAGAAAACGGCGCCCTTTACGATGCCGATGACCTGGCCCGCATGACCGGAACAATTTCCTACGAAGTTATGACATCCGTATCCAAACGGGTAGTCAGATATTTTGTTGATTAAAGTATTTAATTATTGTGAAACCTTTTCATTTATTATATACTAAGCGGTAAGATTTAAAAATAGTTATAGAATCAGGAGATATAAATGAAAAAGTTTACTAGTGGACGAGTTTTGATGATTTGTGCTTTTGCTGTTTTTATGGCATCTTGTGCAACAACACCGAAAACTTCCGGTTCTCAGAATCAAAATGATGATGATATTTCTATTTCAGAAGATGTTTCTACAACAGAAGCAAAAGTAAGACGCGAACCAAAGCCTATTTCTGTTCAGAATACTTCAAATCAGCTTGAAAAAAGTTTTAAGGCAAAGTTAGATGAACTTGAAATCAAGGTAACTGCATCGCCTAAAACAACCGTTGTTGAAAAATCGTTTAATTCACCGTTTACCGTACAGGTAAAAGATGCTTCCGGGGCTGTTTCTGATTTTGATCTTACAGTTCAGTGGCCTGTAGGAAGAGCAAACGGAACAATTACTTACAGTACAACTCAGATAAAAACCGATTCAGAAGGTTTTGCATCTTTTAATCCTGCTGCACCAAAATTTGCAGTAAAAGATTTTGTTTCAATTTACCCTACACCGGTAAGTTCTTCTCCGGCAATAGTTCAGGCTGCATATGAAAGAGCTGTGACAATACCATTTGCTGCAAAATCAAAGTATTTGGGTTATCCGGGAGGAGTTCTTTTTACTTATGACTTTAATGAAAGCGGAAAACCTACAACAAATAATTTTACTCTTCTTCAGACATTAAGAAATTATGGCATAAATGTAGGAAATTCTCCTGTCAGCGATACTTCTTATTGTGATAAACCTGTTTCTGCTCTTTATAAAGCAACTTATGATATTACTGGACCTGCCTATAATTTTATGGTTTCAGGAACATTTAAGTATGCTGAACCGGCTGTAGAAACAGAGGATGGAGTTAAAGTTACACTTACAGCGGATATTACTTGTGTTGATATGAAAAACGGAAATGTACTTTACAAGACTGTTTTTTCAGAAACAACAACAGATAAAACAAAATGGAATGCCGAACAGAAGTGTCGGAAAGCATTGGCTGAAAAAGCCGCCGACGCAATTATTTACGGCATGTAAGGATTATTTATGATTTACACAGATACACGAGATTCGAGCGTAAAAACTGACTTTAGAACAGCAGTAATGAATGGTATGAATTCTGCAACAGGCGGACTTTATATTCCAGTCAGTTTCCCAAAATTGGATAGTTCTTTCATTAACAAGACTCCGGAACCTTCTTTTAGAGAAATTGCATTTAATATGGCAAAACCATATGTTGAAGGTGAAATCCCTGATGAAGATCTTATGACCATTATTGCGGATGCTTACCCTTTTACTCCAAAAGTTGTTCCACTCGACAGTATTTCTTATGTTCTTGAACTTTTCCACGGTCCAACTTGTGCTTTCAAGGATTTTGGTGCCCGTTTTATGGCTCGTGTAATGTCGTATTTCAACAAGACTGAAAATGGAACTTTGCACATTCTTGTTGCAACTTCCGGCGATACAGGTTCAGCTGTAGGTTCTGCATTCCACAATGTTCCAGGCCTCGATGTAACTATTCTTTATCCGGAAGGAAAGATTTCAAAAATCCAGGAAAAACAGCTTTCTACATTCACAGGCAATGTTCGCGCCCTCAAAGTAAAAGGAACATTTGATGACTGTCAGAAGCTTGTTAAAACAGCTTTCACTGATGAAGACTTGAGAAATGAATTCAGACTTTCTTCTGCAAACTCAATCAATATCTCTCGCCTTCTTCCTCAGAGTTTCTACTACATGTATTCTTCTCTTGTAGTAAAAAACAGAGCTCCTCTTGATTCAAAACTCGAAAATCCTGCTATTCTTGCAGTTGTTCCATCTGGAAACTTTGGAAACCTTACTTCTGGTCTTATTGCACGCGAAATGGGTGCTCCAATCGAAGGTTTTGTTGCTGCAACTAATACAAACCGCACTATTCCAGACTGGATTGCTACCGGTGAATATAATGCGCGCCCTTCTGTTGAAACTTACGCTAACGCAATGGATGTTGGTGCACCTTCAAATTACGAACGAATCAAGGCTTTGTATTCTTATGAAGATGTAAAATCTTTGTTTGCTTCATACTGGCTTGATAACGATGGAATTAAATCTGCAATCGCTGATTGTAATACAAAAACAGGCTATACAATTGATCCTCATGGAGCTATTGCATGGAAAGCCTGGGATGATATCCGTTCTGGTGAAATGCAGAAGCTTAAGGATGGCTGTAAAAACGACTGGACAAAACCTGGTCTTACTCCAAATCTTCCTGCATGGGCTGACAAAGTTACAGGAAAAAATGCTGTAAGTATTATCCTCGAAACTGCACACCCGGCAAAATTTGGAAATATCGTTTCTGATGCAATTGGTCGTGAACCTGCTATTCCTGAAACATTACAGGCTGTAATGAATCTTCCTGATCAGGCTATCCCAATGGAAAATGATTATGCTAAATTTAAGGAATGGCTTAAAGCTAATCTTCAGAAATAAGGTTTTTTGTGGAGTGTACTATGAAATTACTTGTGATTATTCCTACATATAATGAAATTGAAAAT
>CAMHIV010000071.1 GCA_946185185.1 uncultured Treponema sp.
GAAAGCGGAAATTTTAAACCGGCAAAATCAGGAAATTTCTCGCCGGCATTGACAATATTTGTTATCTGAACAGGGGAAGCCGAATAATAATTGTTAAAATCGTATTTTTGAGTTGTATCAAATTTTTCCAAAGGGTTTATAAGCAATGGATTTAAAACAGACTTTTGAAATAAATCAGACCCACTCCATGAAAGATTTTCGTTATAAACTGCCTTGCAATACAGGAATAGAACTGCTTTAAGAAATCGTTTTGCTCCACAACCATCCGTCAGAATATGAGAAATATCAAAAACGAGCCATTCATCTTTTACAGTAAAAAACATATAATGCCGATTTACCGCATCCGAACCGAATTTTATATTTGCGCCCTCCGCGGAAAATACAGGCACAGGATTATTATTATGTTCGAAAAAAAGCGTAAGCCCATCTGTACAAAGCCTTACCGAAAAATACGGAAACTTTTTTATTGCCGTATTTACGCAAAATTCCAACTTTTTTACGTCGATGCAACTAATGAGTCTTACTCGAAATTTTATGCTGTGCCGGGTTTCATCGTTTTCAGAAAAACAATCCGCCCATTGAGAAAAAATGTATTCACGCATTTTATTGTCACCCATTTAATTAAATGGCCATTCTGGATAAGGATAATTTGGTTTTATCATTGCATTTAGAATTATTAGTTTTTTCATAACCATTTATCCTGTAGTAATAATCAAATCTTTTGTTACATTAATTCAAAGGTACATACACCGAATTAGTCACAGCATTTCCATTTTAGCCCTCAACAACCACAAAGCTAGTCTTATTTATTAAACAGTCTATAAACGTTAACTTCTTTATAGAAAACATAATACTTTTTTAACTCCCTTTTAAAATGAGAATCGTATTCTTCCTTTATTTTAAAAGCTTCGGGAACACAATAATCTATTCTACTTTTTCCATAACTTTCCATTTCAGTTTTATTCCAGTCAGGATGCCACACAAGAACTTCATTATAAATTTGGTTGGCAAAATCTTGATTTCTATATCCATTTTTTATGTGGCAAACCAAAATAATCTGAATATTTCGATCAAGATCTGTAATATAAGCATTGTTATCATCGTCTATAGCAACTTCAACATTTTCTGAATAACCAACACAACTTTTGTAATTAATCGGTTTTGAACAACTTACTATAAGTAACAATGAAAGTAAAAAGATTGATAGCAGTTTCATTTTATATCTCCTAAATTTCGCAACAATAAAAATACGAGGACAATTATTTTTTATGAACAGTAAAAGTTTCTATTCTAGTTATACCCCAGATTTCTTTTGAAGAATCCTGATTTTCTCTGCACAGGCATATATGTTCCAAGAAAATCCATTGGAACATTTGAAAGCGTATATTCATTAGCACAGAGCCCGAATGAAAATAACAAACAAACTGATAAAAGAAATAATCGACGAAATGCTTTCATGATTTATCTGTACTCGCGTATTAAATACAACAAAATTACAATCATTTATTAATTTGCGCCACGATATCACTGTAATTCAAATAATACTTTTTCATTTCAACATTGAAATGTTTATCATATTCAGTTTCTTCCCTAAAAGAATATCGTCTGCATACTTCTGGCAAACTTAAAAACCAATCTCTGGCATATACTGGATCCCTTTTTGCCCAGGTAGAGTTTATATATTTAATATCATCGATAAAAGCGGATGCAGAATGATCTTTAAAATATTGATTACATATAACGATATATTGAATTTTAGAATCTAAATAAGTTAGGGTTACTTCATTTTCACATATTTTTCCTAATTCTAATTCGCCTTCATATTCCCCAATCTTTTCATAAGAATACATAGTCTCCGTTTGTGGTTTCAAATACTTTATTCTGGCACTACTTGATTCATTCTTTTTTGCTGCACATGAGGAGCATATTAGTATTGCGAAAAGCATAAACAAAAGTTTTTTCATATTTAATCCCCTTGTTTAATTTTTTGCTATTATCGAAAAGGTCTCTATTCTAGTTATACCATATATATCCTTGCTGATATTTTGCCCTTCTTTTCCTAGAATATATGTTCTTCCGAAATCATAATCACTACTACCATCAAAAATGAAGTTAATAGACCCATTAGGTTTTGTATTATAACCTTCTAGCACAACCCAATGTCCTCCATGACAATCAGGAGCTTTACCTAGCACATAAGTCATTGTAGAATTTTCACCAGTTGCTATTGCTTTTAAATCTTCTAACTGAACATTATTGATATCCCGAGCTAAAACATCATATATATCTCCATACAATTCATCTAAATAATTGTTTAAACCATTTGAAATTTCGTCCAAAGATAATAGTCCATCTTGATTTGTATCAAATTTATTATTGATATCTAACGGTGTTATTTTTGTATTTGTCAGTTGAGATAGAACTTTTGCAACTGAAGTCATCAGGCATCCTTCTTTGGAATATAACGATTTATCATTTGAAAAACCATCTGTTAATTCTCCATCAACAGTGTGCTGATTCTTATAATACTGCATCGTCAACAAATCCGCATACGAACCATCGGTAATCTGACCAAACAAACCGCTTGTTTTGTCAATTGGATCATCAGGATTTGTTATTTCTCCGCCATCAGTATTAGGCTTCTCTCCTTCGCCAGAACCACCTGTTCCGCCGCAAATGCCGCCACCGTTAGGTGTTTCAGTACCGTCATCTTCTCCTGTACCACTGCCATCATCGCTTGGTGGTATATGTGTTCCACCATTTGTTCCAGGGCAGGTACCGCCACCATGGGGAGTATCTTCCTTTTTTCCTTTATCGACTGAATTCTTTCCCGGATTTGAGCTTGTTTGAGAATACCCCTGTCCATTTGGATTATTAGAACCTGATGAAGAATCTGGTGATGATGAAGGGGTACTGCAACTTCCACCTCCAGAACTGCTGTTAGAATTTTTAGAAGAATTATTTTTATTATTTGTTGGATAGTAACCATATGGATATTGAGTTGGGCATACTTTTTCTCCTGTTTTGGAATCTAAATGGTCGATTATGACTGATTTTCCATTTAGCCAACCAGTCTTTGTTATGGTACCATCTTTATTATCTCGTGTGGTATAAGTAAGATTATCCCCACTACTACCACCGCCGTTAGGTGTTGTATTACCTCCGCTCGGATAGTACGTATTAGGATAGACAGTTGTGTTAGTGGAGCCATTACAATTATAGCCCCCATTCACTGCAAGCAGCCCTTTGGTGTCCAGCTGCAAAAAATCACTTAGATTAAATTTCATCTCTTTCCTCCAATTATGAAACTTACTTTAATATTTTTCAACACAAGTTTTATAGAGCTCCGGGTGTTCAAAGCGTAAGCTTGTCCAGAACCATATAGAAAGTTGTATTAAATACTTTTTTAATTCGCACATAGCGGGTACGGGTTTTTCGATTTTTGAGTTTGTTGTGTAGCCCAGTGAAAAGCATTCTCCTGCGCAGGTGTATCTTGCCCAGCATTTTTTGCAATACCTGATTTTGTCCGCATATAGGCGTTCTAGTTTTTGTTTTTTTGAAGGATCAAATCCGTCGGTAAGGTTTCCTATGATTCCTTCTTTGTTTCCAATAAAGGCAGGGCAGATGATAATGTTTTCTTTTGCATCGACTGCAAAGGAACTAACTCCGGCAGAACATCGGTAATAGATTCTGAAGGGGCGGATTGTTACTTTTAGGAATCTGGTAAAATAATCTTCACTTTTCATGAAGGCGGAAAAGATATCATTTCGATTGCTTACAAGCTGTTTATACATCCATTTTGTAAAGCGATCGTAGGAATCTTTTATTTCTTCAATGTTATTCATGTTTATGGAATTTTTGTCATTTTCGGGGAGGCGAACAGGTTTCATTCCTACTACTTCTGGTTTGAAAGCAAAAAGGGTTTTAAAAATTTTTATAAAATCGTAATTGTTACTAGAATAGGTTGCTGCCAGCCCAAAGAAATCTTTGTTTTCAAGATTATTAATGTTTTGTGAAACTTTTTCGTAGTTTAAGCCGGTTCTATTAAGTTCAGAGATTTCTTTTTCTCCATCAAGGCTGACGCCAAAAAGAATATTGTTCCTTTTCAAAAGTGAACTTACTTTTGGGGTGAGCAACATTCCGTTTGAGGCAAGCTGGCAAAAAATATTTATATTGCGTTTTTCTTTTAACTCCAGAACGAATTCATTTACTTTTAAGATAAAATCTAAGCGTAAAAGAGGTTCTCCGGAGCCGGTTAAATCTATGATGAAGCGTCGGTTTGAATCGGGAACAAATTTATCCAAAAAAAATAGAATTGCTTTTTTTGCAGTTTCCAAACTCATATCGAAGGAGGTGTCTTTACGGGCAAAACAGTAGGAGCAGTGCAGATTACAGCGGGTTGATTGAACAAGTTTAAGATAGTAATCGTTGTAGTATAACTCGCCCTTTGCGTGGGCTTTTATTGGAGTGAGAATTTTGTTTTCTTTAAATTCCTGTAATTTGGCAAGAGTTCTTTCTATTTCTTTCTGAGGATACTTTTGCTTTATGCTTTCATCAATTGTTTCTGATTCCAGGTTTTGAGTCAGCAGCAAGTCTTTTGCGCAATCCGTAAGCGGAAAGTAGGTAAGTGTGTTGGCACTAAACAAAAAAGGCTGATTAAATACTGAAAAAACTGCGGCATCTGTATTTTCTAATTGAGTACAAAATCTTTTCATTTACACTGAGTCCTTTTCCATTTGTATAACCAAAGGTTATCTTCCAGATTTTTATAAATACATTCTGATTCTGCTGCATTAAGCCGAACTTCTTCTAATTCCTGTTTTGAACACTTTCCGGCAGAATGTAATTTTTCATAGTCGTTTACGAGTTGAAGCCGATTTTTGTGCATTTCTAAAGCCTGATTTAGCTGGGCTTCATATGAAACAATTATGTTCTGCAAGTTTTTCTGCTGATTTTTTGTTTCGGTGTTTATTGTTTCCAGTTTTTCTTCACAGATTTTCAGATTGTTTTTGTACAACTGCTTCCGCAATTTTTTTGCTGGAGAAAAGAATTCTGAAAAGCTTATGCCCAGCGAAAAATCCCAGTTTAAAAAAGTTTTATCCTGTACAAAATCAATTTCAAAGCTATCATCGGTTTTTGTGGTTTCCGTGAAACTTCCACTAAGTGTAAGAACAGGGGCTGTATCCTGGCGGGTTATTAAGTTTTGAAGATTTAATATTTCGATATCATTCAGGATTTTTTGTCTGGAAATGTTGTAAATAAATAATTCATTTTTAGCATCCGGTAATTCTGAATCCGTTAAAAAAGATTCGAAAGAATTTCCGCAAAGGTTTTTGATTTTAAATTTTAAGCTTTCCTTGGAGTTTACAGTTTCAAGATAGTCTTTATAAAATTCCCATTTTTTGTTTTCCAAAGTCCAGATTTCAGACATTGAAATTTTAGATTTTTCAAAGAGTTCTTTTGCAGCTGCAATTCGTAATTCATAGAAATCGATGTAGTTGGTGTATTTTTCAATCAGTCTGTTTAAGCATCTTATTTGAATGTAATATTCGGTTACTGTTTCTAATAAGCTTTTTTCAACAGAATTCATTGAGTAGAATGCCGATAGAATATTTCGATTCAATATTTCTGAGTTGGGGTCTTTTATTCCTGGTGCTATTGCCGGATTCAAACTCTGGTTTATTGATAGATTTGCCGAAGGTGTTTTTGAATAACCGATTGAATCAGAGTCGATTTCTTCTGCGGAATAGTCGATGATACCTCTGTCTATTCCGAAGGATATTCCGGCGGATAGTGAATTTCCGAAAGGATTTTTCTTTGAAACAGAAATATTGGCTTTTGAAGAAGACGGATACCAAACTATGTTTTCGTAAATATCATTGAAGCCGGAATTAACTGAATAATTCAATGAAAGTGGATAAAGACTATTTTTGTAGTAATATGAAGTTTGCGCATATTCGTAGGCGTATTGAGCAGAGTGCATGTCGGGATTGTTAAGAATGGCAGTTTTCCAGATAGATTCCAGTTCTGTTTCTGCACTTGCAGCAAGAGAGGTAAATAGAATAAGTAAACTAAGGATGCAGTGTTTTTTCATTTTTAATACAGGAAATCAATTTTTCTTAGGATGTAGTAAATAATTCGTTCTGTTTCCAACACGATTCTTGCATCTGTTTCCAGCCCGGAACGAACTGGAAATGCTTCTCCGTGGCGGTTCTTGAATAAAGCACGGTCTAAGTCTGCGTACACAATGTAGTAAAGATAGCCATTGTTTCCTGAGCGGATATCAGGATCTACGGCCGTAATGATTCCTTCGGCGCCTTTGTATTCAAAGAAGGGAAAGGCGGAAAGCCGGTATTTTACTTTTAGCCCTGGTTTAATTTTTCCCATATCCTTTGGGGAAATCTGCATTTCAACGCGGAAATTCTTTTCATCGTTCGGGATGATGTTCAAAACGTTTGCACCTGATTCAAGGTAATCACCCAGATTTAGAGAAGCAATTTCCTGTACAAATCCATCAACTGGCGCATATACTTTTAGAAATTCGTATTGACTGTCCAGCTTTTGGATTTCCTGAGTAACTGTTGAAAATGCCAGAGACAGTTCATTCTTTTCTTGATTAATTGAATTAATAAAATCGGCTTTAAAACTTTCAAGATTTTTTGAATTGTAATCGTATTCAAGTTTGCGCTGATTAATATTTTTTTGGTTTCGCAGACTTTCGGGTAAGTTTTTTTCGTCCTGCAGAGTTTGATACGATATTTTCTTTTGAATCAAAAGCTTTTCTACATTAGTTCTATAACTTTCGTACCGCGTAAATGCAACTTCGTTTGATTTACTTACCAGATTCTTATTTTGGTAATAGCTTTGCGAAAGCTGTTCCAGGCCGTTCAAGCGTTCTTCGATATTGTTCTTTTCGGCTAGTAAATTTTCACGCTGAGAATCGTAAATTGAAGGATCAATTTTATAGAGAAAATCGCCCTTAAATACTTTTTGACCGGGCTTAAAATTTATTTCTATAATTTTTCCTGATATTACATTTTTAACTGAAGAAATGTTTCCTTCTGTGCGGACGATTCCATGAACTTTGATAACATCATCGATTTTTCCAACGAATAAAAAAACTAGAGCTGTTGTAAATAAAATAATTATTGTGTAGAGCAGAACATTAATTTCTGAGGGAACTTTCAATTGCAGAAATTCTTTTGAGTAAACCATTGTATTTTGGTGTTGAACTACCATTACTCTTTTCATTTTGAGCTCTCCATAAACTTTTATAAAATCCGTTTTTTGCTAATAATTCAAAGTGACTGCCTTGCTCCACAAGATTGCCTTTGTTGAAAACATAAATTAAATCGCAGTCTTTTATTGTCGAAAGGCGGTGAGCTACCATGATTACAGTGCGCCCCTGAATACGTGTAAAAATAGTGTCCATAATTGCCTGCTCAGAAATGCTATCCAGGCTTGCTGTGGCTTCATCCAAAATAAGCATGTCTGGATTTCGCATAAGGATGCGTGCCATGGCAAGTCTTTGCCTTTCCCCGCCGGACAATGTTGACCCGTGTTCGCCAACGTAGGTGTTAAATTTTTCCGGAAGACGTTGAATAAACTCGTAAGACTGCGAGGCCATGCTGCTGGCAAGTATTCTTTTAGGGTCTGGATTTTCGCAGCCCCAGGCGATGTTTTCGCTTATTGTTCCGCTGAATAAAAGACTTTCCTGTGGAACATAGCCGATTTTTTCTCTGAATGAAGAAGTTTTTAAATCTGCGATGTCTGTTCCGTTTATTAGAATTTGTCCTTCTTCCAGTTGATAAAATTTCATCAGAAGTTTTAGAAGTGTAGTTTTTCCTGAACCGGAGCTACCAACAAAGGCGACTTTCTTTCCTGCAGGTATTACGAAAGAAACATTTTCTACAGCTCTTCCTCGTGTTCCATATGAAAAAGAAACATTTTTGAATTCAATATCGCCTTCAAGTTTTTCAACTTCTTCTAGATTTTCTTCGTCCGGACATTCTTCTTCCATGTCAATTATGTCTGTAAGCCTTTCTGCAGAAATCATAACTTCCTGAAGATGCAGTTGCATTGTTAGAAGCCTTTTGAGAGGCCCCAGAAAAAAGCCCGAAAGTGTATTAAACGAAATCAACTGGCCAAGGGTAAGTTTTCCATCAAAAATCATGAAGCTACCAAACCAATACAATGCCAGAGTTCCTGTTCCCGAAATAAATTCTTGAATAGCCCGCTGACTGTTTCCAATTCTGCCTAGTTCCAGAGCTTTATCGGCAGCAAGGACAATTTTTTCTTCTACGCGGGAAAAAGTTTTTCCTTCTGTTGCCAGTCCCTTTATTGTAGAAATGCCGTTAATACTCTCGTACATTGCTGCATTTTTATCTGCTTCTAAAATGGAACGGTGTTTTATCTTTTGCTTGAAAGGTCCTGAATAAATCCAGACAATAATCGAAGATAAAAAAACTGGAATAATAGAAATGGGTAAAAGATTCATGCCGAGCTTAAAAAGGAAAAAGCCTCCTACAACGAGCATGAATGAATCCATTATGATTCCAAGAGTTGTAGAAGAAATTGCATTTTTTACAGTTTCCGCATCATTTATTCGAGAAAGAATTTCGCCTGTTTTTCTGGATGAAAAAAACGAAAGTGGCAGATGTAGCAGGTGGCAGAAAAAATCAGAAAGAAGGGATACATCAATTTTGGTTCCCATGTACAAAATAATTTGGCTTCGGCAGTATTCAATTACAGTTTGAAAAATAATTACAGCAAAATAGCAGATGGAACAAAGATTCAGCGTAGAACGAACCTGCGAATACAGTACTTCGTCGATTAGAAATCTGAAGTAAAAAGAAACAAATACTCCAAAGATAGAAAGCAGAAGGCTTGCAATTAAAACCTCTATTACAAGCCGTTTGTGAGGTTTTAGCAGGTAGGCAAATCTGAGTAATAGACCACGATTTTCGTTACCTTTTTCGAAGTTCGATGTTGGAAAAAGTATAAAAAATACTCCGGACCACCAGGATAAAAAGTCTTCTAGTTTTTCTTTTCTAAATCCTTCGCCGGGATCACTTATGTAAACATATTTTTTTGTAACTTTATATATTACGACATAGTGGTCGAATTTTTGTTTTATGTGAAAAATTGAAGGAAGTGGAATGTCATGTATTTTATCTTTTTCCGGGGACATTAAGCCCTTACAGCTTAAGCCAAATTTTTCGGCACCTTTTACGATTCCATATCCAGATGTACCAACGCTATCTGTTCCTGCGGCTGAACGAATGCGCCGTAGAGGTACTGATTTTCCGTAATATTGTAGAATGATTGAAATACACGCAGCGCCGCAGTCGGTCTCATCGTGCTGTAAAACTTTTTTTATTCGGACCATAATTAACTTTTTGAAACAATATAACTATATATATATATATATATTGTCAAGATATTTCAAAAATTTAAATTTTTTTTTATTTTTGTCCTTTTCAAGCAAAATCTCATAGGCTAAGGTATAGAGAGTAAATAAAAAGTTTTTTGTGGAGAGAAAGAGATGAAATTTAACCTAAGTGATTTTT
>CAMHIV010000072.1 GCA_946185185.1 uncultured Treponema sp.
TACGATTTGCAGTGCCTTCCAATTTACACAGACCCACTTCCAGACGGAGAAATCCGCCAGCGCATCTTCGACCTTGCAGAAGAACACAACCTTTCCTACTACGATGCAAGTTACCTTGAACTTGCCCACAGATATAACCTGCCGCTAAAAACTTATGATGAAGAATTGAAAAAGTGTAAGTAAAAAAAAATACCGGTGGTTTCAAGAACCCTTCGACTAAGCTCAGGGAACGTCGCAACCTTCGGTTGCTTACCGAGTTTGTGCATGGCACAAACTCGCACAGGCTTTTCTATTCCAAAATGGCACCTTTATCAGCACTGCTGACAAGTTTAGCGTAGCGGGCAAGGTAACCTGTCTTTACTTTTGGTTCTGGGGCAACCCATTTTGCCTTGCGCTTTGCAAGTTCTTCGTCGCTTACGTCAAGGTGAATCTTGTAGTTATTGATATCGAGAGTAATCTTGTCCCCTTCTTCTACAAGGGCGATTGGACCACCTACAGCAGCTTCCGGAGAACAGTGTCCCAAAGAAGCACCACGAGTAGCACCAGAGAAGCGTCCGTCAGTAATCAAGGCAACCTGTTTATCAAGTCCCTGACCTGCAAGAGCAGCAGTTACGGCAAGCATTTCGCGCATACCAGGACCACCCTTTGGACCTTCGTAACGGATTACAACAACGTCACCCGGTTTAATCTGAGCCTTCTGAACGGCTTCCATTGCTTCTGATTCGTCGTTGAATACCCGGGCTGGACCTGTGTGGAGCATAAGTTCCTTGGCACAAGCAGAGCGTTTAACAACTGTACCGTTTGGAGCAAGGTTTCCAAAGAGAACAGCAATACCACCGTTGTCGCTGAATGGATTTTCGATTGGACGAAGGATTTCAGGATTGCGGTTTTTAACGCCCTTGATATTTTCTGCAATTGTTTTTCCAGTTGCAGTAATAAGGCTTGTATTAATAAGATTCTTTTTAGCAAGTTCAGCAAGAACAGCCTGTACACCACCGGCGTCGTTCAATTCACACATAAATGTATGACCTGCAGGAGCAAGGTGACAGAGGTTTGGTGTACGGTTAGAAATTTCGTTTACTTCGTGAAGGTCAAGTTCAAGGCCAGCTTCGTGCATGATTGCAGGAACGTGAAGCATTGTGTTACTAGAACAACCAAGAGCCATATCAGCTGCAAGAGCGTTCTTAAAGTTTTCTGCAGTCATCATCTTGCGGGCAGTAATTCCCTTCTTGTACATATCCATTACAGCCATACCAGCGTGCTTTGCAAGGGCAATTCGTTCGCCAGTTACTGCAGGAATTGTTCCGTTTCCAGGAAGACCAAGACCAAGAACTTCTGTAAGACAGTTCATTGAGTTTGCAGTAAACATACCAGAACATGCACCGCAGCCAGGACAAGCGCAGTGTTCCATTTCTTTGAGCTGAGCTTCTGTGATTTTACCAACAGCTAGCCCTCCTACAGCTTCAAACATATCTGTAAGGGAAAGATTTTTTCCTGAATATGGATTAGATGGGTCGTTTCCAGGAAGATGACCTGGCATCATTGGACCACCGGATACAAATACAGTTGGCAAATCAAGGCGGGCAGCAGCCATAAGCATACCAGGAACGATTTTATCACAGTTAGGAATCATAACGAGGGCATCAAACTGATGAGCCTTAGCAACACATTCAACGCTGTCTGCAATAAGTTCGCGGGTAACAAGGGAATATTTCATTCCTTCGTGTCCCATAGCAATACCGTCACAAACGCCGATTGCAGGGAATTCAATTGGAGTACCGCCTGCCATGCGAACACCAGCCTTTACAGCTTCTGCAATGCGGTCAAGTTCAATATGACCAGGAATAAGTTCGTTTTTAGCACAGATAATACCAACCATTGGCTGTGCAAGTTCTTCATCAGTGTAACCTGAAGCATAATACAATGAACGATGTGGAGCGCGAGCAACTCCGCAGCATGCGTTGTCAGATTTTTTAGCCATTTTACATCCTCTTATTTTCAAATAATTTTTGCAATTTCAAAAGTCTCAATAATAGAACGATAATACAAAAAGTCGTTTTGGAAAAGTGAATTGTTTTCAAGTGATTGTTTACAAAAACGCAATAATAATTATTTATTATTGAATCTAATGCAACGTAACTTCAGTTTTACCAAATCCACCGTTTTCCGGACTTGCAAAATTAAAATCCTGTACAGTAGGACAATTTGAAAGATAATCCTGAACACTCTGGCGAAGTACACCATTTCCGTTTCCGTGAATTACACTGAAGTTTTTTAATCCACTCAAAATGCACAAATCAATCTGACGTTCAAGTGCTTTTACTGCTTCTTCCGCATGCATTCCCAAAAGCCGAAGCTCATATGCAGGGCGGAAATCTTTGGAATCCACGGTTAAATCCACAGTATATGTAGGAGTTCGTTTTTTCGGCGAAGAAACTAAGGTTAAATCCTTTTGCTTCATTACCATTTTTATCGAACCAAACTGAACCTCCCACTGCAGTTTTCCACGAGCAGAAACTATTACGCCTTCCTGCTTTCCTTTTCCAGAAACAACTGAAGCACCTGGAGCAAATTCCAAAACCTCTAGAGTGATCTGCTTTTTTCCGCTCTTTACTTCCGCTGTATTTTCTGAACTAGCAAGACTTGTTGCATTTTTAAGGGCATCCCTTAATTTTGTCTTTTTCTTAGTCGCCTTATTGCTTACATGAGATCGTTTTTTCTTTGCAAGTTCTTCCAGTTGAATATTTAATTCTTCTTCTTCCTTCTGAAGAGCTTCTTCCCGTTCCTTTACCTCTTTTTCAAGTTCAGAAATAAAAGATTTTACTCCAAGAGTCTTTTCTCGGGTAAGTTCACCTTCTTTTATCATGCGCACAAGATTTTCAAGCTTTTTCCGGCTTTCCGAAAGGAATTCCTGACTTTCCCGCTGAAACCCCGCCTTAAGTTCAAGTTCTTTTGCTTTAAGCTCCAGTGTTTTTTCTTCATTTCGAAAAACTTTATCAGCTAAATCTTCCTGCTGGCGTTCATAATTCTGGGTCAACGTATCAAGTTCTGCATGTTTTTCGGTGAGCCCTTTAATCAATGCAGAAACATCGGCTTTTTCAGAAATTATGTAACTTCTTGCTTTTTGTACTACATCTCCCGGAAGACCAGACTTTTTTGCAATATCCAGAGCATGACTTTCGCCCGGAACCCCCATCAAAAGACGATAAGTTGGGCTAAGAGTATCAGAATTGAACTCGACACTCGCATTTATACATTCTTTATGAGTATATCCATAATTTTTTATAACACCCTGATGTGTTGTAATCAGAACAAAGGCCTTCTTTTCAATCAGACGATCGAGAACAGCCATAGAAATTGCAGCACCTTCCTGTGGATCGGTTCCGCTACCAAGCTCATCGAGAAGTACAAGGGATTTTTCATTTACATTTCGAACAGCCCGTGCAATATTTTTCATGTGACCACTGAAAGTGGATAAACTTTCGTCCATGCTTTGTTCGTCGCCGATATCTGCAAAAACTCCACTGAAGAATGGAAGCCTGGTTCCTTCCGCCGCAGGAACAGGGAAACCAGTTTGATTGAGCATTGCAAAAAGCGCGATTGTTTTAAGTGTTACTGTTTTACCTCCGGTGTTCGGACCCGTAATTATAAGAATGCGTTTTCCTTCAATAAATTTCACATCAATTGGAACGGCCTTTTCTGCAAGAAGCGGATGCCGAGCCTGAATAATCCAGAGAGGAAGTTCTTCTTCACCGTTAAAGCAATTTTCTGCAAATACGGCATTGTGACTTTTACCCCATGCAGCAGCGGCCCTTGTAACATCCAGTCGTTCCATAATTTTTAAGGCTTCTTTTAAATCCTCTGCATAAGGACGGATTTTTGCCGCCAGTTCAATGAGAATCTTTCGTATCTCGGCAGATAGTTCAAATTCTGCTTCAACAAGTTCATTTGAACACTGAACGGCTTCATCCGGTTCAATATACACTGTAAGCCCGGACTGGCTTACTTCATGAATAATTCCCGGAATACTTGAACGTCGGTTACTTTTTACAGCAAGAACCTGTCTGCCGGCCCTTAAAACCGGAACTGTAGATTCAAGAACATCATCAAAGCGGGAATTTGAAGTAAAGGACTGCATAACGCCCTTTATCCGGGCATTCAAAGTGGCAATTTTTTCCTGAATCGCCCTGATTTGCGGCAAATCCCGAAGAAGTCCGTCTGGAGTAATTATTCTGAAGATGGCAGAAGAAACTGCTCCCAAATCAGGAAGAGTTTTTACAAGGACGCCGAGAGATTCTAAACCTAAATCACCTTCCGCATTTTCTATTGCCGAACGAACATTATAAACGGAATTACAAAAGCCGCCTAAATCACGGGTTTGCTCCAGAGTAATCGAAGCTCCGTCAACAGAAACCGCCTTAAAAATATTGTATACAGGATTCCAACCAGACAAAGCCGAAGAACGGGTTGTATTCAAATATTTAGTCCATTCCTGACTCAATTTTTTTCTTTCTTCTATTTCATTGGAATCAGAAAAAGGTTCCAGACGGTTCATAATAAATCTTGATTCTTCTGCAACGCAAAAAGATGCAACCTCGTCCCGGATTCTGTAGTAATCAAGTTCTACAAGAGTTTTTTTGTCCATTATAAATCCCAACTGCCGGTCTTAATCTGATCTCGGATTCTTTTCCAGCTCTGGTATCGTTTTTCTGTAATCTCTCCGTCTTCTACGGCTTGTTTTATTGCACAACCAGGTTCACTGGAATGAGTACAATCAAGGCCGAATTTGCATTTGCCGACAAAAGGCTTAAACTCCCTGAAATAAAGATGCAAATCATCGGCTTCAATTCCATGAAGCATGAAACGCCGGATTCCTGGAGTATCGATTATGGAAGCGGTTTCGCCATTTACGCCGCCTGTATAAGCAGTGTTCAATTCAAGACGGTTTAAAGTTCCCTTTGTTGTAGTGTGATTTCCCCGTCCATATTTTTTTGAAAGGCTACCGGTTCTAAGAACACAAGATTCATCCAAAACATTTACAAGACTGGATTTTCCAACACCTGACTGTCCGACAAAGGCGCTGAGCTTATCGCGGATTAATTCAACAAATTCCGAAATCCCTTCGCCAGTCTTTGCAGAAACACGCATTACGCGATATCCCAAATCTTCCCAAATTCTAAGATATTCTTCGGTTTCAGGATTAGAAGTGATTAAATCGTACTTATTGCAAACAATCACTGGTTCAAGAGAAAGCATTTCGGCCTGAGCAAGCTCACGATCAATAAAACGCGGGCGGAATGGCGGTTCATCCGGAGTAGTCACTAGAATCATATAATCAACATTTGCAGCAAGTAACTGAGGACATCTTCCCTTTACATTCCAGCGGACAAATTCATTCTTTCTTGGAACAAGAGAAACAACCTGCCCCTTATTTTTATCTATTTCGTCAGGTTCGATTTCAACAATATCGCCAGGAGCAAGAGGATTGTAATACTCTTTTTCTGACTTAAGAACTTTACCCTTAATAGTGCAATTACGGATTATTCCGTCTTCACATTCAACTTCAAAAACATTATTAGTTCCCGCAAGAACAGTACCATTCATATATTATAATTATGAACGGTAAAGACTTATTTTTCAAGATATGTTGCCATAGTTTGATATTTTCATTAAGATGTCCCTTATCGTTCGAAAAAACTGGGTTCTCTGAAAATCGGCGATAGAGTAACTATTATAATTTACTGGTGGTACAGCCATGTACAATCGTAAAGATTATGTAAGCGATCACGAATGGAATCGCTTTTTGGATTTTTCGAAGGACTTAGAAACTCCGAACATTGTCGTTAACTTGAACACAATCAAGATGAACTTCGTTAAGCTGAAGGATTCTTTCCCTTACGCAAAGATTTTCTACGCAATCAAAGCAAATCCTGGTGAACCGGTGCTCAAAATGCTTGCAGATATGGGTTCCAGCTTTGATATTGCATCCCGCTACGAGCTTGACCTTATCAAAAAATTTGTCAGCGATCCTAGCCGTCTTTCTTATGGCAACACAATTAAAAAAGCAAAAGACATCAAATATTTCTACGAAAACGGTGTACGTCTTTTTGCAACTGACAGTAAAGACGACCTTAAAAACATTGCAGAAAATGCTCCTGGCTCACGAGTTTATGTCCGCATTCTTGTCGAAAATTCTGATACAGCCGACTGGCCTTTAAGCCGCAAATTTGGCTGCCATCCGGATATGGCTTATGACCTTCTTGTTCTTGCAAAAGAATTAGGCTTGAATCCGTGGGGAATTAGTTTCCACGTAGGAAGCCAGCAGCGCGATATCGGTGCCTGGAACGATGCAATTGCAAAGGCAAAATATTTGTTCAATTCACTTGAAGAAGAAGAAGATATTCGCCTTCAGATGATTGACATGGGCGGCGGATTCCCAGCCTCATACATTGAACCAACAAACGATCTTTCTGTTTATGCTTCAGAAATTACACGCTTCCTTACAGAAGACTTCGGCGAAGAACTTCCGGAAATCATTCTTGAACCGGGAAGAAGTCTTGTAGGCGACAGTGGAATTCTTACAAGTGAAGTAATTCTTGCATCTCGAAAAAACAACACTGCCCTTACACGCTGGGTTTATATCGATGCCGGAAAATTCAACGGACTTGTTGAAACGATGGATGAATGTATTAAATATCCTGTAATCACAACAAAAGACGGCGATAAAGAAGGCGAAGTAATTATAGCCGGACCGACCTGCGACAGTATGGACGTAATGTATGAAACAACAAAATACAAGCTTCCTATTACTTTAAAACAGGGAGATAAAATTTACTGGCTTTCTACCGGAGCATACACTTCAACTTATGCATCTGTTGCCTTTAACGGATTTCCACCGATAAAAACTTATTACATGTAGGAAGCCAGATGGACGAAATAATAATCTATACTGACGGCGGCTGTTCCGGAAATCCTGGTCCGGGCGGCTGGGGTGTTGTTGTAATTGCAAACGGACAGGCACGGCAGCTTTCGGGCGGAGAACATGAAACCACAAACAACAGAATGGAACTTACAGCTGCCATAAATGCCCTTTCAATTGTTGTTAATACGCCTCAATTCAAAGGAATTCCAGTAACAGTGAACATCGACAGTCAGTATGTTAAAAACGGAATCACTACCTGGATTAAGGGCTGGAAAGCGAAGGGTTGGAAAACTGCCGATAAAAAACCGGTAAAAAATCAGGATTTATGGGAACAGCTCGATTCTTTGAATTCAAAATTGACTGTAAACTGGAACTGGGTAAAAGGTCATGCAGGAATCGAATACAACGAAATCTGCGACCAGCTTTGTCAGAAAGAAATTGCACTGCACCGCTAAAAATTTGTTCTGAGAAATTCATTTTTTTATAAATTTGCGCGTTATATATTACATGAAGCATTTGTTGGAAACATGTAAATATTTCGCGCTTTTTATTTTTCTTGCATTTTTATCCTGTAAGCTCGACGAATTTCAAAATCCTCAATCGCAGAATGTTCTTATAAAACTACCGGAATGGCCGCCTTTGGACTTACACTACAACGACTACCCTGTCCTGGATAACTGGAACGTTCATGTAAATTACGGAAATATAGATTTTGAATTTTCAGCTCCTTCATTCATCAGGGAAATACCTTTTACCTGCAATGGAAATGCCCCCATATCCGTTATTGCATACCCCATTACTAATGGAACAAAAATTTTTGAACCATGCGGTGCAATTCTTCCATACTCCAGCGAATTGACTTGGGAAACCGGCTTTACCGCACTTATTCTCCATAAATTTTATCTTATGAACAAAACCACAGAAAACATTCAACTGTACGCACAAAAAATAAACTGGCAGAAAATGAACGAAGTTCTTACGCAAAAAATGTTTTCGACGAAGGTTTTCTACAATCCATTTCTTCTGAATCAGGAAAAAATTCTGAACGCGCTTTCAAACCAGGAGCTTTCGACAAGTCTTTTTACCTTAAAAAAATGTTATCCAGTACCTGTTTCCGATTTTACTGAAATTCAGAAAGGAACTTACCTTTCAAGCTACATTCCGGAAAACGTTTTTTCGGCGGTAACAAACAATTTTTCTGTAAGCAAAAGCGCTGAAAGAAAATTCTTTTATTCGGATACCAATCCCAAAATTGCGATTGCTGTTTTAGAAAACACAGGAATTCTCTCACTTAGCTTTACGGACTTACCGATAAAATAGTTATGGTAAAAATACTCAGATTTATTCCGGCTGCATTAATATTCTCACTTACTGTTCTTTCTGTTTCCTGCAAAAAAGAACAGAAGAAAACCGAAACTCTTACTCAGCAGGCAACACCTTCTAATTACACCTGGTATTATTTTTCTGAAAATACATACAAAAAAATCGAAAAAGTTCATCTCGTTCCAACCGCCGTTTCTAAACCTTGGACAGAAGCTGTTCGAATTTCGTCCTGTGCAATGGAAGAAGCTTCTTCACTGGAAAATCCAAAGGGCTTTGCAACCATAAACCAATGCGGAATTCTTGTTTTCCAGGGAAACAAAATCAATCTT
Source organism: uncultured Treponema sp. (assembly GCA_946185185.1). Lineage (GTDB taxonomy): Bacteria > Spirochaetota > Spirochaetia > Treponematales > Treponemataceae > Treponema_D. Next base: position 8,575 of record CAMHIV010000072.1, read on the forward strand.
TACAACGACCAGGAGATATTCAGGGGGCGAACTGCAGGAAACCTTGTATTCGCCGGTGGAATGCCGATTTTTTCTGTGTACAAATCAACCTTTTTTAATGAATCAAAATCCGCATTACAGAAAACTCATCCTTTTCTGGTAATGTTCAACTCTGAGCAGAATATTTTGTATCCCCTCATAAATATTGAAAACCTTGGATTAGATGAAAGCTGCGAAATTACCGATTTTTTATTTGACGGCAAATTCTGGACCTGCAGCATAAAAAAAGAAAATTCCGAAAAGGTTGATTTTTCGTACATTACTTTTCAGCCAAAAGAAGATATTACCCTGCTTACACCGTACACCGCCGAAAATATGCTTCACATTTCAGAAGCAAATGTCGAATCATTTCGAAATGCAAAAAAACAGCTGGACTATAATTCCGCTCCAGAGCGCCTGAAAAAACTTCTCAAAACAGTGCCGTCTGATGTGGATTTTTCAGTTTCTGTTCAAACGGTTCAAAGCCATTCACCGCGTATTTTTGTGCGCAAAAACAAGAATTCTTCAGAAAAAGAAATACTGACAGCAAAGGCAATTATTTCGGATACCTGGACTGCATGCCTTTTCCAGGACGGCACAATCTACTTAAACGGCGCCCTCTTTGAAAAAAATATTTTGAATAATGGTAACACAATGGGTATAAAACTTCCTAAACTTCCGTTAAATTTTACTTATGGTGATTTTGTAATCAGCGGAACTACATTGTATGCAGCATGGGAAGAAACTTCGTTCTACAAAACAAAACGAAGCGGCTTCATAAGCGTAAACTTAGACGAGATTCTTTATAAGCGATGAAAAAATTCTTTTTAATTTTCGCAGCATTAATAAATCTTTCTCTTTGTCTCTTTGGACAGGAAGTACAGTCTTCTGTAGAAAATCAAATTATAGAAGTAGAAACTCCTCTGAAAAAAACATCTGAAAGCGAAACAACTTCAAAAAAAGAAAAAA
>CAMHIV010000073.1 GCA_946185185.1 uncultured Treponema sp.
TATACCTAATATTACAAAGCATTTCCAATTTTTGTTTCATCAAGAAAGTAGTTTTATTCAATTGGATAATAATGGCCAATTTATTTTTGAAGGAATTGAACCTAGCCAGCAGGTTTGGATGAGCCACCAGGATGGAGTTCTTGAAATTCCAGAAGGCTTTGAAGTTGTTGGAAGCACAAAGGATTGTCCGGCAGCAGCATTGCAAAACCTTTCTAAAAAGAGATTCAGTCTTCAGTGTCACTGCGAGGTAAAAGACACTCCATGCGGAAACCAGATTTTTGAAAATTTCGCCCGTTTCTGTGGAATGGAAAAGAACTGGGATCAGGATACTGTTCTTCAGGTAATTCTTCAGCAGATAAAAGACCATGCAAAAGACAGAAATGTACTTCTTTTCTTGAGTGGCGGTGTAGACTCAACAATCACCTTCGCTCTTTTAAACAAAGCACTTGGTCAGGACAAAGTTCTTGGACTTCATATCGACAACGGATTTATGCGCAAAAACGAAAGTGCAAATGTTGCAGATGCATACAAAAAATTCGGCTTCAATAATTTTATTGTAGAAGATGCCTCTGAATCGTTCCTAAAAGCTATCAGTGGATTAACAGATCCTCAGAAAAAACGAATGGCTGTTGGCGAAAACTTTATTACCGTAAGAAACGAAGTTGTTGAAAAACAGCACCTGGATGAAAACCAGTGGCTTCTTGCACAGGGAACTTTGTATCCGGATATTATTGAATCGGGCGGAACAAAAAATTCAAAAACCATTAAAACTCATCATAACCGTGTAGCCGGCATTCAGGCTTTGATTGAAAAAGGACTCATCATTGAACCTATCAGAGATCTTTACAAGGATGAAGTTCGGGCAATTGGTAAAAAACTTGGACTTTCAGATGAACTTGTAATGCGTCATCCATTCCCTGGTCCAGGACTTTCAATCAATGTTCTCTGCAACGACGGAAAAAGCTGGACTTCAAAAGATGACGAAGAACTTAAGGCTGCTAAAGACGAACTTAATAAAATGGAATTAAATATGTTCTGCAAGGACTGCACTGCTTCAATGACCAGAGACGTTCTTCCGGTTCGTTCTGTAGGTGTTCAAGGTGATTTCAGAACTTATAGATTCCCGGCAGTTCTTACTTTCAAAGAAGAAGGAAACGGCTTTTTCCATGTTCCAAAATCACGCGAAAAGGTTGAAGAAGCAAGTTCTTCTATTACAAACAACGCAAAATTCCTGAACCGCACTGTAATTAAGCTTTATCAGAATCCAAAAGTAAAAGCATCAGATATGAAATTGCAGGAAGGGTACTGTGAAAAAAGCCGTCTGGATCAGCTTAGAGAAGTAGATAATATCGTTCTTACCGAATTACATAATTCCGGATGGTACGATAAAATTTTCCAGCACCTTACTATTGATCTTCCGTTCGCAGGCAGTAAAGCTCACGCAAGTTTTGTTCTTCGCCCTGTTTGCTCAGAAGATGTAATGACTGCACGCTTTGCATGGCTTCCTCAGGATTTGCTTTCAAAAATAATCAAAAAAATTGCAGATTTGGAATTTGTTGACGCACTCTACTTTGATGCAACCAACAAACCGCCTGCAACATTTGGCTGGGAATAATGGATTTAGAAAGGATGTCGAGCTCTAATAATAATCGGCATCCTTTTTAATTTGAATACGAGTGTTCCTTGGCGAGATTAAAAAGTATTCTTTCCATTACGGCAAAGCTTTCCGTGGTAAGAGAATCTACTGAATCTGCGGGAGTATGGAAGAGTTTCCATGTTTGAGGAATCATTTCCTCCAGTGTAATTTTATCAATATATTCCGGGATTTTTTTATTCATCACATAGTTTTCAAGCACCGGTACGCGAACTAAATCAAACATAAACTTATTCACTTCTTCTGAAGGAAGCATTGTAACTGCAATCGCAGGAATTCCACAGGCCAAAAAACCGGCGTTATCGCTGTAAGAAATCGGAAGTGTTACAAAACTTCCTCCGGAAGAAACCCGAAGTAGATTTGCAGTTCTATTTTTTAAATCAATAAATTTATTCCTGAAAGTTGAACTGACATTTTTTGGAAGTTCAGTTTTACCTATTACAGGAACCGTCCCCCGTCCTACAGAATCAAAAACATAAACATCGTCGTCAGTTATTTTCAGGCGCTTAAAAAGTGCAGCCAAAGCAAATGCCCCTTGCTCAGCAACTCCCCTATTTTGTGATTCAGAGATTTCTTCCCCATCGGTAAAAATCAAACGGACATTATGCTGCATTCCTGAACTCATAAGTTTTGAAGCCCATTCCATAAGGGCAAAAACAGCAGAACTATTGTCATTTGCCCCGGGGCTTCCTTCAAAACGGTCGTAATGAGCAATTACTGTCTTGATTCTGAACATCGGACTATAATGTGATTTTGGAAAAACTACATAAATATGTTCATGGCCATCAATGGGAAGAATAACAGATTTTACACCGCGTTTTTCAAGATACGAAACGATAAAATCGCGTCGATTACAATTTTTGTTGCAAAATGATTGATATTCTTCCCCAATATAAAACATGAGTAGATTATAAAATAATTTTTCGCCATTTACCACAGGAAAAATATTAGAGTTGTACTGAACGTGCATTTATCTGTATAATCGTGGCATGAAAAGAATTTATATTGGTAATTTGAGTTTTAATACAACGGAAGAAAACTTAAACGAAACATTCGGTGCGTTTGGGGAAGTTTTTTCGGCATCTATAAAAATGGACAAAATAACGGGTCAGTCAAAAGGCTTTGGTTTTGTGGAAATGCCGGATGATGATGCCGCTTTTTCTGCAATCCGGGAATTAAACGGGAAGGAACTGGACGGACGTAAAGTTCGTGTCAGCATTGCAGAAGAAAAACCTGTTCAGAGAAAACGTTAAAATAGACAAAACTATCTGTATCCCTTAAAACGAAGAATTCTGAGCACACTTTCGTTTATGCGTTCTTCGGGGATTTTTCCAGTGATAACGGCATCTACAACGGCTTTATACGCAGCTTTGTAATCATAAGGCATAAGAAGAATGTCGTTACCTGCTTCAATTGCAAGAATAGCAGCTTTTTCCGAACCGTAATTTTTTTCAATCGCACCCATCGCAAGTGAATCTGTAAGAATTAAGCCATCAAACCCCATTTCTTTTCGAAGTTTTCCAGTAACAACCTCTTTTGAAAGAGAACACGGCAAAGAATCCGGCCCCAAAGCAGACAAAGTTACATGAGCAAGCATTACAGAATCCACAAGTTTGAGATTATTCTTAAATGGAATCAATTCACAATTTTGCAATTCCGCCCAGGATTTTCGAACTTCAACATAGTCCGCATGAGTATCATCCTTTGTGTCTCCGTGACCAGGAAAATGTTTTATACACCCAGCAATCCCCTTAGAATGAAGTCCCTGCAAAAATGCTCCAACCATTTCAGAAACTTTTTCAGGTTCACTTCCAAAAGCACGGTCACCAATAACAATATTTTCAGGATTTGTGTTTACATCCGCAACCGGCGCAAAATTCATCGTAAAACCGTATTCAGAAAGATAAGAACCGATATATTCTCCAACTCTTCTGGCATAATCGATGTCTCCAGTTTTTCCAATATCCTGCATCGGCCCCACATTTATAACAGGAAAGCGATTATTTTTTGCAATCCTTACGACTCTTCCACCTTCTTCATCGATTGAAATAATAGGGCGAACTTTTGAAACTGATTTTATCTGACGGGTAAAGTTTTTTAATTGACGGGGATTTTTAATATTTTTTGCGAATAAAATAAAGCCGCCTGCAGGATAATCGGAATAAGTTTTTTCCATCTGAAAGGACATAAATGTATGAGGAACACTTTTTACGCTCATAACATCGTTCAAAGAAATTTCTAAATCAAGCTGGTCCGGGCTGATTACAAAAAGCTGTCCGATTTTTTCACTTAGAGATAAGCCTGCCAGGATTTCTTCTGCAGATACATCATCAGAAAGAGATGTTTGAAAATGTGCACTTTTGCATCCGACAAATAACAGAGTAAAAGCAAATAGACTAACTATAACTTTTTTACAACTCATTTTTAAATCTCCAACCAGAAAAATAATAACAAAAAACGGCACAATATAAAACCATTATATTGACATAATTTTTATTTTTGTCATTCACGCTTATTGAAAAAAAAGCACGTAACAAGTAGAATTGAAGAACTTTTATAAAACTAAACGAGGAAACATTATGTCAACTCCATTGGAAGAATACCTGGCATCATGTAACGGAAAACCAACTGCCGCTATGTGTGCTTATGTTGCAAATCTTCAGCAGGTTGCTGCTGTCGGACCGGAAGTAGCTGCTTCAATCGTAAACGAAATTGAAAATCAGAGAAGCCACCTTAAACTTGTTGCTTCAGAAAACTACTGTTCACTCAGCGTTCAGGCTGCAATGGGAAACCTTCTTACAGACAAATATGCAGAAGGTTATCCGGAACACCGCTACTACGGCGGATGTGTAAACATTGATGCTGTTGAAAACTGTGCAGCCCGCGAAGCAGAAGCCCTTTTTGGTGCAGACTATGCATATGTGCAGCCACATTCAGGTGCTGACACAAACCTTGTTGCTTACTGGGCAATTCTTTCTGCAAAAGTAGAAACTCCAACTCTTGAAGAACTTGGTGTAAAATCATTGAACGACCTTACAGACGAACAGTTTGACGCACTCCGCAAAAAGTTCGGTAACCAGAAATTGATGGGTCTTGACTACTCTTGCGGTGGTCACCTTACACACGGTTACAAAATGAACGTTTCTGCCCGCATGTTCGAATCACACCCATACGGAGTTGACAAGGAAACTGGTCTTCTTGACTACGATGCAATCGAAAAGCAGGCAATGGAAGTAAAACCATTGATTCTTTTGACAGGTTTCTCTGCTTATCCACGCAAAATCAACTTCAAGCGCTTCCGCGAAATTGCAGACAAGTGCGGAGCAGTATTGATGGTAGATATGGCACACTTTGCAGGTCTCGTTGCAGGTAAAGTATTTACAGGCGATTATGACCCGGTAAAATGGGCTGATATCGTAACAACAACAACACATAAAACTCTCCGCGGTCCACGCGGTGCCATGATTCTCTGTAAAAAAGAATTTGCTGACTACGTAAACAAAGGATGCCCTATGGTATTGGGTGGTCCTCTTGGTCACGTAATGGCTGCAAAGGCAATTGCTTTCAAGGAAGCACGTACTCCAGCTTACCAGGCTTGGGCTCAGCAGGTTGTAAAGAACGCTGCAGCTTTGGCAGAAGGATGTAAGTCACACGGAATGCCGCTCCAGACAGGCGGAACAGACAACCACCTTATGCTCGTAGATGTAACAGGCTACGGTCTTACAGGTAAACAGGCAGAAGCTGCTTTATTCGCCTGCGGTGTAACAGCTAACGCTAATGCCCTTCCATACGACAAGAACGGTGCATGGTGGACATCTGGTATCCGTATCGGTACTCCAGGTCTTACAACTCTCGGCATGAACGAAAACGACATGAAAGAAGTTGCAGACATCATCGACTTTGTTCTTAAGGGAACAAAACCTGGACTTACAAAAGAAGGTAAACCTGCAAAGGGAAAAATCGATCTTGATCCAAAAGTTCAGGAAGAAGCTAAAAAGCGCGTAAATGCATTGCTTTCAGCTCACGTTCTTTATCCGGAACTTGACCTTGACTTCTTGAAAAAAGCATTTGTAAAATAATGTTAAAAACGAGGCTGTCATTCACGTGACAGCCTTTTTTCTTTTCGAAGGGGCTCTAGAATGCTATTTAATAACTTTATAAAGAGTGGAAACATACGACTTGACCAGCAGCTTCAATTCACTGCCGAAATCGACAAAATGACCGCTGTAATGCGGCGAACCTTACTCATCGACAAATCCCGCAGAGAAAATGATGCAGAACATTCCTGGCACATAGCTGTTATGGCGCTGCTTTTTGAAGAATACGCAAAAGAAAAAGTAAATATCGGTCACGCGGTAAAATTATGCGTGGTTCACGATTTGGTAGAAATCTATGCAGGCGACACCTACGCCTACGACAGCACAGGAAACAAAAGCAAGGCAGAGCGTGAATCAAAAGCAGCCGACAAGCTTTTTTCTCAAATTCCCCAAGATCAGGGAAAAGAAATACGAAGTTTATGGGAAGAATTTGACGCCGAAAACACCCCTGAATCAAAATACGCAGCCTGTCTGGATAGGATACAGCCCTTTCTTCACAATGTGCTCACCGATGGCCAATCCTGGCAGGAACACAATCCCTCAAGAACCGATGTATCAGGCCGCATGAAAATAATCAAAGATTTTATGCCTGAAGTATATTCCTGGATAGAAAAAAATCTAGACAACGCCGTAAAAAACGGTTGGTTAAAAGATTAATAACTTGAATGTCGAGTCTTATTGGAACGCCTTAAAAATTGGCTACCAAATAACTTGCTAACCTGCCGGGAACCAGACTCGAACTTTCCTTTATAGGAAATCCGTTAAAAAACAAGCCGCAAGGGTTGTTTTAGGATTTACCTACCTATGCCAGTTCGAAATATGCAAATCAATTTAAAAACAAAAAGCACTTCTGGCCATACCAAAAGTGCTTCCTGCCGGGAACCAGACTCGAACTGGCACGGCATTTAACAGCCGAGGGATTTTAAGTCCCTTGTGTCTACCATTCCACCATCCCGGCGCGTTTTCCATATTACTAAAAAACACGGACTTTTACAAGTAGCTGTTTTACTATAGAATCATACCATGTACTCTGACACACATTTTCATTTTGAACACACAACTATTCGTGATAACAAGGATTTTTCAGTAAATGGCGCTGAAATCTTAAGCCAGATGGCAAAACGAAACTGTTTTTTCGGCCTAGATATTGGAACAGAACCGGATGATTTGCTAAAACGACAATCCTGCATGGACACAGCAATCGCAAACATGAGCGACACCTTCCTAGCCGATAAGGTTCGTAAATTCGTTCATTTTTCTGCTGGAATCTGGCCATCAGTAAAAGACATAAAAGAACGCCATAACAGCATGAAGGTTTTAAAAGAAACTATCGAGCAGGTAAATAAAAATGCAGAGGACGACTCCCTAAACCGCAAAATAATTGCAATCGGTGAATGCGGGCTTGATCATCACTGGAATCCAAGTGGCGTAGACGGCCGCTGCGAAGATGATTTTGACCAGGAAATGTACCTTGCCGAAAAAGAATTATTTTCAATGCAGCTTGAATATGCAAAAGAATTAAACCTTCCGATTATCGTTCACTCCAGAGACGCCTTTGAGGATACCTACGATTGCATAAAAAAATCCGGCTGGAACACGGGCATTATTCATTGTTATTCATACGGAGCCGAAGAAGCCCGCAAATTCCTTGATTTAGGCTGGTACATAAGCTTTAGCGGTGGTGTAACATATACTAAAAAAAGCAAGATGGAAGCAATGAAGGAACTGCTTACTCTTGTTCCAGAAGACCGGATATTACTGGAAACCGATTCACCATACCTTGCACCGGTTCCACTCCGAGGAACTTTGAATACCCCTTTGAATGTTGAATATACCTATAAATTCATTGCCCAGATCCGGGGAATCGACCACGAAAAACTATCCGAAACAGTAGACAAGAATATTAAAGAATTGTTCAAGTTATAAAGCACAAAGGCTTCTGAAAACAATCATGTAATCAGAAGCCTTTTTTACTATTCGACCTGGCTATACAAGCTGCTCATTTCTGTGCGCCATTCTGCCCGGTTATCTCTATCTTCAAAATCTATTGTCTTTTTTATCTGAAAATGTCTCTGATCACGAATATTTTCGTAATAAAGAACTGCAAATCGTCCCTGTCCGATATAGGCAAGCTTTTCACCCTGTCCTAATTTTTCTGTCTCTCCTAACATTTTCATTACACATTCAAAGTGCATAGGCTTACCAGAAGCCTTATCAGAAATTGCACTTGCCATATCTGTAATTTTTTCATTGCACTTAGGACAAATAATTTCACGCGTCTTCAACTCTCTGATTGCATTTTCACGCTTCTGCTGAGCTTCAACGTTTTCATGCGCAACATAATGAAACCTAGTCGGTTGAGACCGGTTCAGTGGTTCAAAATTTTGATTAGAAGGCTTATTCTTACCATTATTAGAATTTTTATTATTCCAATTATGATGTCGTCGACCACGTTTACTTTTTTCCATAAATTAAATTAAGCCTCCTGTTCCGCGATTATATATCCCGAAACTGCAATTCATCAGGATCTTCAACCAGTTTGCGACTGATTACTTGAGCAATTCTGAAAATTGCATTGTTTAGATATTCTTCATCATGAATCTTCTCTCGCAATTCTAAAAGACGCGGAGAAAGTGTTGTTTCACGTTCAAGAACCAGGGTTTCAGCAGATTCTCTTCGTTCAGAAATCATAAAAACTCCGAAAAAGCATTTTCTATATGATATATGTCTGGCAATCCGGGCATATCCATTACAATTACATCAAAACGAATATAGTTGTTACTATATTGTCGATAAATTGAAAGAAAACATTTAGACGTTTTTATAATTCTTTTTTGTTTTCGCTTATCCAAAACATGGGAAAGCAGTTCAGATGTTCCATTTGGCAGAGTTTTTACTTCTACAAACACAAGAACATCATTTTTTACAGCAATTATATCTATTTCACCCTGACACTTTCGAAAATTTCTGGCTACAATTTTGTACCCGTTATTTTCAAGAAAAGTACAAGCCCGGTTCTCTCCGTCATTACCGGTTATTTTTCTAGTATCCTTCAAGAACTATAATTCTTCTACTTCTTCAACAGAACCTACATCAGCACCTTTTGACGGAACGTACTCACTAGGGTCTATCTCTTTTCCTTTTGTAAGAAGAAATGGAATCTTCCACTGTCTTAAAGCCGCCAGATGATATGGTTTCGCAGTTTTCCCAGCTGCAAGAAACATATTTTTTCCATCTTCAAAATACACAGGCTCTGAAAAACATATCCCCAGTCTTATTCTGCTGACTTCGATTTTTTCAAACTCAACCATATAAAACTCCCCAAAGCACCTATATTCTATACCATCTTGTCATAATTCACAATAACCGCAAAGATTTCTGCAACAATACTCCAGGTTGATTCTGGTATCATACTTCCAATTTCAGAAACCGAAAGAATATTTGCGGCAAGCTCATTTTCAACAACTGGGATTGAGTTTTCATGAGCAATTTCGAGCATTTTTTCAGCCAGCTTACCTTTTGCAGAAAAAGAAACAAAGGGTGCTTCTGCATTTTCGGGATATTTTAATGAAACCGCAATTTTTTCTTCAGACATCAAACACTCCCCCCCAGAATTGAAATTCCATCATCTTCCGGCATAAATGAATAAAAATCATCGTAGTCAATTTTCTCTATTTCTGCCGATGCAAAATGATTTTTAAGACCGCCAGAAACATCACTTTTTCCAGATGGCGATGCAAGTATAATTTTATTTGGCTTGTTATCCCTTAAAC
>CAMHIV010000074.1 GCA_946185185.1 uncultured Treponema sp.
AATTAAAGGAAGAACTTGGAGCAGAAGTCGAAATAATTTGTAAACTTGCCGAAGTAAATGACTTTTACAATAGAATTTGCCGTCGAAATCTGAATAATTATTTTTTGTGCAAAGTAAAATCTTTTGGAGAAAAGAACCTGACTCAGCAGGAAATCTCGGATTTCAAACTTTCCACCTTGCGTTTGACTTATGATCAAGCCGTTGAAGAATACAAAAAATGTTCTTCAACAAAATGGGGACGGCTTTTAATTAATCGGGAATTACCAGTTTTAGAATATGCAAAAAAGATTCTTGAAAAATAAGCAGCGAAGTCACTTCCAGAAAAATGATGTGAGAATACTGCCTGTACTACAACGGAAAGCTTTTCGGCGATATGATAACCGCCTGCTCCGTAAAACAGACAGCAACTTCCAAAATGCTATAGAACAGAAGTCGCCAGCGACTTCACACAGGTAGACAGAACATAGATTATATAAAGCCAAAATAAAGTAAAAATAAGATGATTTTAGTATAAAATAGTGTACATAATAATAAATATTTTAAGTATGCCATAATGGTCAATTTTGCAATTTTTTTTATATTTTTTCGTAGCGTAATACTTAAAAATATTGTCTTTTTTGTGATAAAATGCTTCTAAATAAGGAAAATCAAATGGTAAAACATATTATTTTATGGACATTAAAAGAAATGAGCGATTCTGAAAAAGAATCTGTAAAGGCAGAAATCAAGGCTGGTCTTGAAGCATTGAAAGGCAAAATTCCAGGTCTTGTAGACATTAAGGTAAATACAACAGGACGCCTGGCATCTTCAAATGCAGATTTAATGCTTGATTCAACTTTTGAAAATGAAGAAGCTCTTAAATGTTATGCAAAACATCCTGAACATGTAGCCGTAGCAGACAGCAAAGTAAGACCGTTTACGGCAAATCGTTCGTGTCTTGATTTTGAAATTTAATTAGTTCAGCATCAATTCTAAAACAAATCCAGCATCGAATCGAGGTAAACGGCTTCGCGCACTTCGAGTTGATGTTCGGGTTTTGTCATATAATAAAGCAAAAATTCCAGTACAACTGCACTCCCCAGCCCGCGGCCTTCAATTTTGAAGTTAGAATATCCCATTGGCAAATATGTTGTCAGAATATCTTGAGTGCCGATAAATCCCGGATTCTTCATTGCAAGAGAAAAACGATATCCCCCTTCACCGCCGGGTGCCTTGCACTGATGTTCGATTACATTTTCTCCAAGGTTCATTCGACTCACATTTTCATAACAGGCTTTGCGCGATGTACAGCCAAAATCACAACATTCGTTGCAGAGAAATTCTACTTTATTTTTTTGAACTTGCGAAATTTTTGATAACTTTTCAAAGGTCTTATTCAAACGGAAATCCGGCACAACAAAATCAAATTCCGGGCGGTTCAATTCCATTTCGAATTCATTAAAATCAGTAAGAACTTTTGTTGTGGATGAAACTAAATACAAATCCGGGTAATTCCTTTGCAGATAATCAATTAGCAAATCTGAATAAACGATGGCGCCATTAAATTTTGGTGCAAAGTTATTCCCGGCGAACATTTTGCACAGTTCATTACATTTTTTATCCGCAAGATGTTTTTCCTTCAAAAGTGAATTACTGAATGTGAGCCTTGCAGAAATCCCGTATTCTTTCATCAATGAAATGACATCATTTGAATCCGCCTCTCCAAAACCTACTCTTCCCCCGCCCCATAAACACTGTGCAGGCGAACCATAAATTGAACCGATGCCGCACCACGGGTAAAACCAATCCCGATGATTTTTCCACAAGGGAAGAAAAACCTTGTACAGTTCGTAAAATTCAAAGAGACCAGGCAGATGATAATGGGCGATGCGGGAATAGTTGTTTTTCATATTACGGTTTTGAAAAATGATACAGCAAACCTACTCTATCGGCAATCAGCAGGTTTCCAACGTAACATGACTTATTCCTGATTCATTCTTTTTTACCAGAATCTTTTTTGGAATTCGGGATTCAAGGTCTGCAACGTGGGAAATAATTCCAATCAGTTTATTTCCCTGTGAAAGATCCTCTAGTGCCTTCATCGCTTTGTTCAAGGTTTCTGGATCAAGAGTTCCAAAGCCTTCATCGATAAACATCGTATCGAGTTTGATTCCGCCGGAACTTTCCTGAATTTCGTCGGCGAGCCCCAAAGCAAGTGACAAAGAAGCCTGAAATTGTTCCCCGCCGGAAAGACTTTGAACGTCTCTTTCGCGACCTGTATAAAAATCCTTGATGTTAAGATCAAGTCCAAGTTCGGAACCATCTTCTTCAATGCGACGGCGAAGTTCATATTTATTTTCAGTCATTTTTCTGAGTCTTTGATTTGCACGACGGTTTATCTGGTCGAGACACTGCATCTGCACATAAACTTCAAGAGAAGGCTTTCCGGTATTACCGCGATTGCTGCCGGTAGCAACCTCGTACATGGAACTTACCATGGAATAGCGTTCATCGGCCTTTTTAATTTCCGGAACCAGCTTTTCAATTGATTTTACGCTTTCCAGATTTTTTCCTTTGCGTTCGTTCAAAGAATCTCTCTGCTCATTAAGTGCATTTTTTTTGTCAGAATAATCTGTTTTTTCATACGCGAGTTTTTCAATGTCAACTTCTTTTGTTTTGCTAAGCTGCTTTTTCAAGCTTTCTTCGTTTCCATTTAAGGTTGCAACTTCCTTTTCACAAGAATCAAGATTATCTTTTGACTTTTCAACATTAGATTTGAGTTCATTAATTTTATTAGAAAGAACGGCTAATTCCTGTTTTGCTTCTGCATAGGTTTCATATTGCAGCTTAGATTTCTTTTCCTTTAGAGCAATAGAATCAGACTGCAGAGAGGCTTTGTTTCCTGAGATTTTAATCTGAAGTTGATTTGATTCATCTGCAGTGGTTTTGATTTTCGTTTCAAGGTCCGGAATTTCATTTTCGATTTCTTCCCGGCGTGCTTTAGCTTTCTTTTCTTGTTGAAGGTTATTGTTGATTTCTTCGGCTTCGTTTTTAAGCTGCGATTTTTTTTGTTCAATTTTTGAAGAAAGCTGTTCGTCGTTTATAGAAAGATTTTCAAAATTCTTTTTAAGCTGCTTTTCGATATTTTCTTCTGCACTTTCAACAGCAGTTTTTTGCTGTCCTGCCTTTAACGAAGCTTCAGAAGCGATTTTTTGAAGCGATTCGGCTGATTCTTTTGCCTCTTCAATTTCTGACTGAGATGGCGCCTTTGCTGATTTTACGGCAAGATGCGGATGTTCTTTTGAACCACATACCGGGCAGGCTGTTCCTCCCTTTAATCCTTCTGCTAAAATGCCAGCCTGTTCCAGATTGAAAAGGCGGAGTTTTTCTGAGTATGAATTATTTGCGTTATCCGAATCCGAAATAGCCTTTTTTGCCTGAAGCTGCGCCTGAGCTAATAATTCCTTGTCTTTTACAAGCTTTAAAAGTTGTGTACGTATTTCTTCGAGGTTGTTTTGTGCCTCATAATTCTTTTGAGATTCGGCTTCAAGGGTTCCGATTTTTTCACCGGCATTTTTCAACGGCAACAATTCTGCTTTTAGTGTTTCTAACTTGTCTGAAAGCTCTTTATTATTTTTATTCAAGGAGTCGCGATTTCTATCGTCGGTTTCAATCTGCAGATTGAGTTCTTTTAATTTTGCTTCTTCTTTTGCGATTTCTTCGTAATCTTTTAGTGATGCTTCAAGGAGAGTTTTTTGCTTTTCCAGTTCAGGGGATTTTTTTGCTTCTTCCTCTACCCGTGTAAGAGTTTCTTTTAAAGTTTCAATTTCCTGTTTTTTTGCAGCAAGTTTGTTTTCTATTGAATCTATCTGCTCTTTTATTTGGATTCTTGTCTGTCCAATCTGAAGTTCAGCGTTAATAGATTCAAGCTTCTTTTCAACCTCGCTAATCTGGGAGATAATTTCGTTCAATAGTTTTTCGTCTTTTGAAACAAATTCGTTCAAACGCAGAATATCTTCTTCCGTAAGATTTGGCAGAGTTTTTATGCGGTTCATTTCAGTGGAATTTTCGTCGAATTCTGTAACTTCGATTCGATTCAATGCGTCCCGGAGTCTGAGCTTAAGCTGGCTAAGATTGTCTCCCAACTGTTTTTTGTCAGATTTTAACGCTTCCTGAAGGTTCTGATATTTTTCTGTGTGGAAAAGTTCCCGAAAAAGATTCTGTTTTTCGTCCTTTTTGGCAAGAAGAAGCTTTTGAAAACTACCCTGTGCAATCATCGCGATGCGGCAGAACTGCTCTTTTTTAAGATTGAGAATGTTTTCGATTTCTGCATTTACCTTTTGAACACCTGTAATTGGTTCGTGGTTTTCAGAAAGGAATTCTAATGATGCACTTGCCGGCTCAGGAGCTGTGCCTTCTCCCCTTTTTGCTTTTCTAATATAGTCCGGATTTCTCTTAATGTGGTACTTTTTTCCGTTAGTTTCAAAATCAAGTTCAACTTCTGTTGGAATCGATTCATCGGCAAAATGAGAACGAAGCATGTCCACGCTGCGGTCAGTTCCGCTTGGACTTCCATAAAGAACATAAGTTATGGCATCAAAAATTGTAGTTTTGCCAGCACCTGTATCGCCGGTAATAAGGTAAAGTCCTTTTGTACCGAGTTCTTCAAAATCGATTGTGGTTTTATCTCTATAGGATTCGAATCCTGTCATTACAAGTTTTATTGGTCGCATTAGTTTTCTCCCCAGATTTTTTCGATAAGTGACTGAATGTATGTTCTTTGTTCTTCGCTCATTTCGGCGCCTCTCCGCGATTGGTAGAAGGTTTCAAAAATTTCAAGCGGCTTTTTTTCGTTTACGCCGGAAAAATTTTCTATATTTTCTGCTGCCCTGGATGCCTTGTTATCATAAGAAAGCTTCAGTACATTCGGGTAAACAGTGCGCAGACTTGCCAATGCATCCATTACTTCATCTTCGTTTGTAAGTGTGATGTCGATAAAATCTTCGTGATTGTTCGGGTCGTTTTTGGCATTACTTAAAATTTCCTCGAGAGTGCCGGTAATTTTTCGAAGGTCGCGTTTTGGAATCAAAGGAATCATTTCGATATCAAGTTTACCCTTTTCTGCAAGCGAAATGATTGGCATCTTTTTTTCCTGATCAAATTCTGATACGGAATACTTTAGAGGTGTCCCGCAGAAGAATACGTTGTTTTTTCCAATTTTCTGCTGACTGTGAATATGGCCCAGTGCGGTATAATCAAAATCCTTGAAAACGGCATCGCTTACTGCATCCAGTCCGCCGATTATGTTTTCTTCAGATTCGCATCTTTTTGCGCTAAGAATATTCTGGTGAGCAAGAATGACATTTCTTTCGCTTGTATTTAGGTTCATGTTTTTGACTGCAAATTGAACGGCTTCTTCGTAAGTATCAATTTTTTCGTCTTCGATATAGTGGCTGACGATTTGAGGCTTTATAAATGGAAGAAGATAGAAATTGACCGGACCATATTCGTCTTCAAACGATACGGGATCAATCTGACCGTCGTACACTTTTGAAAAGAAAATACCTTTTTCGGTCATAAACTCCCCGCCAAAAGTGAGCCGTTCTGCAGAGTCATGGTTTCCACTGATTATCAGCACCTTGATTTTTGATTCTACGAGCCTGTTTAAGAATTTTCGGAAAACCTTTAATCCTGCTTCCGGTGCAACATTTTTGTCAAAAACATCGCCGGCAATCATCAGAACGTCAACTTTTTTTTCAACAAGGATTCCGACGATTTGTTCAAGAATGTATTCCTGATCTTCTATTAATGAATAGTTATATAAAGTTTTTCCTAAATGCAAATCTGATATGTGTGCTAGTTTCATTTTATCTCCATGAGAACCCTTCTTTCTTATTTTTCAATATTATTCCTTGAACAAATCCGTTACATGAAACTGGGTCAAATCTTTCACTACTTCTGCGGCAATCATCATCCCTGCAACAGAAGGAACAAATGCATTGCTGCCAGGAGTTTGTTTTTTAAAAGTTCCCTTTCGTTCAGTATTCTTGCGCTCAGCTGTATTTCCGGAATTATCTATAAAATCTTCATCCGATTCATCAGCTTTTGGTGGAATTGCCGCTTCAGTTGAAAAAACTACTTTCAGACGTTTAATTCTTCGCTTTTTAAGCTCGTTACGCATGACCCGGGCAAGGGGACAAACAGAAGTCCGGGTAATATCCGCAACCTTAAGCTTAGTAGGATCAACTTTATTTCCCGCCCCCATGCAACTGATAACCGGTTTTTTAAGGGCCTTTGCGCGGGTAATTATTTCAAGTTTTCCGGTAACTGTATCAATGCAATCTACGATATAATCATACTTTGAAAAATCAAACAAATCTGCAGTTTCAGGCATAAAAAAGGTTTTCCATTTAGTAACCTTGCAGTCCGGATTTATATCCAGAATGCGTTCTTCTGCAACATCAACCTTATCCATACCGATTGTAGAATGTAAGGCGTAAAGCTGGCGGTTCAGATTTGAAAGGCAGATTTTATCGTCGTCAACAATATCAATTGCGCCAATGCCGGATCTTACCAATGCTTCAACAACATAACTGCCTACACCACCAATGCCAAAAACGATTACTCTGGCATTGTAAAGCTTTTCCATATTTTCTTTTCCAAATGTAAGTGCGGTTCGCGTAAACTGATGTGTATTCATTTTATTTTCATTCATCCCAGCCATCGAATTTTCTGTCGCGGAAATAGTAATTTCTGTCTTCTTCTGTGATATTGCGGACAACCTTACATGGATTTCCGAAAGCAATCACGTCGTCAGGAATATCCTTTGTAACAACACTACCCGCGCCAATTACTACATTTTTCCCGATTTTAACGCCAGGCATTATACAGGTATTTCCGCCAATCCAAACATTATCTCCGATTGTAATGTCTATTCCATATTCATAGCCTGAATTTCTTGAATCAGGATGAATCGGATGCCCAGCTGTGTAAATCGAAACATTTGGAGCAAGCTGAGCATTATTTCCAATCTTTACCTTTCCAACATCAAGAATAACCAGATTATAATTTGCAAAAAAATTTTCTCCAACTTCGATATTGTATCCGTAATCACAGTGAAACGGAGCCTGAATATCAATATTTTCGCCGGTTTTTCCCAAAATCTTTTTAATCAAGTTGTTTCTTTCATCCCAACGTTCCGGAGGAAGATTGTTGTATTCATATATTCTTTTTGCATTTTCGATGCGCTCTTCCTTCAATCCGTCCAGCCAAGCCTTGTAAGGCAAATTTGCAAGCATTCTTTCTTTGTGATTCATACTCATTCCTCCAGGTCGTTTAATTATGAATATTATACATGATAAAACCTGGATAATTAAGATGAATACCGAGTTATATTCGTCAATACATAATTAAAATTGACGCGAAGGAGCGATGCATTGTGTAAAAACATTCTGTTTGTGGTGTCGCGAAGCGACATACAATAAGTTCCTTTGCCACAAACAGCATGTAGTGCACTAGTGCACGGTTTTACACAATGTTTAGCGACAGGGAGTCAATTTTAATGCTGAATAATTATAACCCGGTATTCATCCTATTGTACTATCCAGCTTTTTTGCTCTGTGTTGAAAACTTTATCATCATCTGTCAAGTCGCCGATTAAAAGTGGAGAAAGCGGATTGTGCGCTTTCATGTTTTCCAAAACTAGGCGGGAATCTGCGTTTGCATAGCAGTAGTGACACAGATGCGCACAGGAATTATAGGCGCCGATATCTCCATTCAAAAAGCAGGCACATTCTTTTCGCGCAGAATTCTTTTTTGGGATTTTTAATTTTTGGCCGATTGCATTTTCAAGGACGGAAACTGTCTGGCACCCGGAACAGTCTGCGCCAAATTGGGCTAATTCCGTTCCTTCGGCGCATGGACGCAAAACCATCCCATATTTTGCAGCGATTTTAGCAAAGGCTTTTCCAAGCACAAGCCGTTCTTCTCTGCTCACTTCCCGCGCTTCGGGAAAATTCCGGCGAACTTTAGGATATAAATCAATAAAACTGATTACCGCCGTTTTCGTTGCGCCGCAAAGCCGTCTGGCAATATTTTCAAAGGCTTTTATATGATAAGGAATTGAATATTTTTCTGAGATAAAAACCGGGTCGTATCGCCAGCCTACTTTTTCAGGACCCAGCCATTTTGAAAGTTCAATAATTGCCTCTGCGACTGCTGCTTTTTCCGGGACATTCGGTTCAATTTCTTTTCCATAAGGCGTAAGCGAAACATACCACCACTGATTATAGACCGAAAGCGCATTTCTAAGTTCCGCATTACGAAGCACAGGAATCGGATTTTTGGTACAAAAAGTGATTAAATCGACAATCTGAGGATTCAATTCATAGCGCGAAACCGATGAGGGATAAAAGGGATTACGCACCATTACATACCCTTCTTTGAGCCGGTTCAAAAACCACTGAGAATAAAATGCCGGTATATCTGTTCGCTGTCCTGTCTGGATTATCATTTTACAAAGTCGATTTAAAATACGAAACCCGCCGAATAACAGCGGGTTTTTACTCTTCTAGAAATTAGAATTCTTTCTTTTCAGCCTTGCGTTTTTTGTTCAAAAGTTTGCGTTCAAGGGTTGTTTTCTTCTGGTGAAGAGTTGCAGAAGGTTTTACAAAGTATTCACGCTTTTTGAATTCACGGATAATACCTTCTTTTTCAACCATGCGCTTAAAGCGTTTGATTGCTTTTTCAAGGTTTTCTGAATCGTCAACTAAGATTGTAGCCATTTGTTTGTGTCACCTCCTTTTTTCCGGTGATTCCGTCAATGAATCCATTATATAAAATTCGAAAATTAAATTCAAGCCATGTTGGATTTTATTGTGCTTAACAAGCGGTCATTGAGCTTGTCGAAATGATGGTTTCAATGGTCCTTCGACAGGCTCAGGAACCACTTCAACCACCGCAGATTTTATCTTTTAAGAAGATGCTTTATTATTCTTCCGGGCTTTAAAAGCAGGCTTCCAAGTCTAAAATCAATTGTATTGCGGTAATTATTTTCAACATGTGTCGCCATATCAGCACGAACTCCATCTACATACCCCGGAAGGATTTTTACAATATTCAAAAGCAAATCATTTATAATCTGACCGTTTTCCGGCGAATCAACTGTAAAGTTTGTTCCGTAATCAAGGCAGTACAAATTGTGATTCTGCCCCCCGATTAAACCTATATGCTGCACATAAGATTCCTTTGAACAAAAAATCCTGACATTCCGACTCTTAAACAATTTTGAAAATCCCCAGTCAATTTCTTTTCGGTTTTCTTCGTCCAGAAATTCTATGATTTCACCTACCCGTTCACGTGAAAAAAATGTTCCTGCAGCACCGATATGTTCTTTTTGAACTAGATTTCCTTCTTCGACTATAACCGGATGATTTTCTTTCGCATTGAAAACGCTTAAAACTCCATCAGTT
>CAMHIV010000075.1 GCA_946185185.1 uncultured Treponema sp.
TCTTCCGATCTATTTACCGGCAGAACATTTTCTATTGAAGTTTTTCCTTTCAGCTTTAAGGAGTTTGTTTCTTATTTTGAATGTCAGGATTTGCAGCAGGCTTTTGATCGTTTTGTAATGGAAGGCGGAATGTCGGGTTCTTACCTGTATGACACACTTGACGATAAATACAATTATCTTCAGGAAGTTTTTGAGACATTAATTGTCCGCGATATTCAGCAAAAATATAAAATCAAAAATATTCCACTTTTAGACACTCTGAATGATTTTCTTGTTGATAATATTTCTTCGGAAGTTTCTGCAAGGGGAGTGGCAAATACATTGACATCAAGAGGAAGCAAGGTTGATGACAAAACAGTTTCCTCGTACATTAAATATCTTTGTGCTTCCTATGCCTTCTACAAAGTACGCCGCTACGATATAAAAGGAAAGAAATATCTTGCAAGCCAGGATAAATATTATCTTGCTGACCATTCTTTTAAATATGCAAAACTGGGAACTAAGAATTTCGACTATGGGCGAATTTACGAAAACATAGTTTGTATTGAGCTTTTGCGCCGGGGCTATGAAGTTTACACTGGAGTGCTTTATCAGAAAGAAATTGATTTTGTAGCTATAAGACGTAATGAAAAAATCTATATTCAGGTGAGTGATGACATTTCCCGCCCGGACACAATGGAAAGGGAAACGGCTCCGCTTTTAAGCATAAAAGACGCTTATCCGAAAATGATAATCGCAAGAACTAAGCACCCGGTTTATCAGTACGAGGGAATTGCGATTTGGGATATTGCTGAGTGGCTGATGGGATCGTGAAAGTGCATAAGAAATTAGAGTATTATAGAGAAAAAGGAAGATAGAAAAATGGCAAAGCAAACAGTACAATCCGTAGAACCGAATATCGCTGATCTTGTGAACGGTTGGCTCAAATCATACAAACTTGATTACAGACTGGAACAAGAAAGCCTCAATGATTCCATTGACAAAGCTTTAGATGAGTATAAATCAAAACAGGGCGGAAACGGCGGAAACAGACCAGATGCAAAACTGCTTGCAACAGATGCTTATGGTACGGTCTATCCCGTCTTAATTGAATACAAAGGCTATCGCGATAAGCTGGTAAAAAAAGACGAAAATGGCAATGTCGCACTAAAAACAGCTGACAACAAAGACGACTTCAAGAGCATAAACAGTTATGCAGTAAACGGTGCAGTTCATTATGCAAACGCGCTTTTGCAATACACGGACTATGAAGACATCATCTCTATCGGTGTTACGGGCTACAAGGACGACAGCGGAAAACTGCAACACGAAATCGGCGTTTATTATGTTTCGGGAAAGAACTTCGGTTATGGGCAGGAAGTTGCAAAATATAGTGATTTGTCATTCCTCAAAAAAGAGAACTTTGACACATTCATCGAAAAAGTAAAGACGCTGAACCTTTCGGAAGAAGAGAAAACAAAGAGCAAAGAAAAGAGAGAGGCAGAAATCGCTTCAAGCCTTGTAAAGCTCAACAACGACATTTACAAAAACGAATCAGGACTTGGAGAAAGCGCACGCATTTATCTTGTTGCCGCTTCAATCATCGCAAACCTCGGCATTAAGGGCGACAATCCAGTAAAACCTCTCGAAAAATCTGACCTCAAATGCAGCGCAGAAAAAGGCGAGCGTGACGGCGACATAATGCTTCGCAAAATCAATGCCTTTTTGAGTGCAAAGAGCGTTCCCGAAGACAAAAAGAACCTTATCATTCAAACATTCAGCGAAGGACTTTTGACAAACGAGAACATCAACAAGCCAATAAACGGCGAAAGCCAGCTAAAACGTGTGTTTTCAAAAGTTATTGATGACTTGGGGCTTTATTACAAAATCGGGCTCACAACAGACTTTACAGGAAAACTCTTCAACGAGATGTACAACTGGCTGGGCTTTTCACAAGACAAACTCAACGATGTTGTTCTTACTCCGTCTTATGTTGCTTCATTCTTGGCTCGCCTTGCCCGCGTTAACAAAGACAGCTATGTTTGGGATTTTGCAACAGGTTCGGCGGGACTTCTTGTTGCGGCTATGAACATTATGATTGACGACGCAAAGAAGAGTATTCAAAGCCCTGAAGAGTTCAAGAGAAAAGAGGCGTATATAAAGGCGAACCAGCTTTTGGGCTTGGAAATCCTGCCTTCAATTTATATGCTTGCTATCCTCAATATGATTCTGATGGGAGACGGAAGCAGCAACATCTTAAATAAAAATTCACTCACCGACTTCAACGGAAACTATGGTTTTGTACGGACGAGTGAAAAATTCCCTGCAACTGCATTTGTTTTGAATCCGCCGTATTCTGCGAGCGGTAACGGAATGGTCTTTGTTGAAAAGGCTCTTTCCATGATGGACAAAGGATATGCGGCAATCATCATTCAGAACAGCGCGGGAAGCGGAAAAGCGGCGGAATACAACAAGCGCATTTTGAAACATTCAACGCTTTTGGCTTCCATCAAAATGCCGATTGATTTGTTCGTGGGAAAATCGAGCGTGCAGACCAATGTGTATGTCTTCCGTGTGGGCGAGCCACATCAAAACGATGAACTCGTAAAATTCATAGACTTTTCAAACGACGGTTACACCAGAACCAACCGCAAAAAAGCCAGCATAAACCTGCGCGACACCGACAGGGCAAAAGAACGCTATGACGAAGTTGTGAACCTTGTACGCTTTGGAAAAAGCAAACTCAATATTTTTACAGAAAAAGAATACTATGAAAACACGATAGATGCAGAAAACGGAGCGGATTGGAACCAGAGCGCACCAGTGGACACAAAACCAACTTTGCAGGATTTTAAGAAAACCGTGGCGGATTATCTTGCGTGGGAAGTGTCGAACCTTTTGAAAAATCAAGCAAACGGAACAGACGGAGAAGTCGGAGAAAACAGCCTGGGAAAATAGATGCCCCGCTTGGCGAAAAATTGCAGGCGGTCAAGTGGGGCGAATACAGGCTCGGTGATTTGTTTGAGATTGAGAACACGCTGAGTTTTAATTCTGACAGACTTGTTGATGGTGCGGAATACGATTACATAACGCGAACATCGCTTAATCAAGGTATTTTGCAAACAACAGGATTTGTGAATGAAGAAAACATAAATCCTGCTGGTACATGGAGTCTTGGTCTTTTGCAAATGGATTTTTTCTATCGCAATAAACCGTGGTATGCAGGGCAATTTGTAAGAAAGATTGTGCCAAAAATTACTATTCCCGAAAATGCAATTCTGTTCTTTCAGACGTTGCTTAATTTACAAAAGCCGATTTTATTACAGGTACTTGTTCGTTATGTCGATGAAACGTTCCGTAATACAAAAATCCATCTCCCACAGATGCAGGACGGCAACATCGACTTTGATTTTATGGAGAGCTTTATACGCGAACTCGAAGAGGAGCGTATACGCGAACTTTCCGCTTACCTGACGGTAAGCGGACTTTCCGACGCTACGCTTACGGAAAGAGAGAAGCTTGCGCTTCAGAATTTTGATACATTGGAGTGGCAGGAATTCAGAATGGGTGATTTATTCGACAGAGTATCAACTGCAAAATTGCCATATAAAGCAGCTGATTTGCCTAAAGAAGCTACAGCAGAAAAACCGCTTCCTTGCTTGACTTCAAGTTTTATGAATCAAGGACTGAACTATTATGCCCCAAAAGAAAATGCGACGGTATTGAAACATGTGATTTCTATTCCATCAAATAGCGATGTTTACAGGGCTTATTATCAGTCGCACGATTTCACGGTTCTGTCAGACGCTTATGCAATCCGCTGGAATTTGAATGACAGAGAAATTTCTGCACAAGAATATTTGTTTATGGTTGCGTGCATAAATCAGGTTACGGACTTACCGATTTATTCATACAAAAACAAACTCGGCGGCTGGAATGTCGTTCAGGATAAATACATCATGCTTCCCGTCCGTGACGGTGCGCCCGACTATGCGGCAATGCAGGATTTTATCAGCGCGGTGCAGAAGCTGGTCATAAAGGATGTGGTAAAATATGCAGAAGACAAAATAAATGCAACAAAGAAAGTCGTGAAAAACAAGGATGAATATAAAACGAATGAGGATAAATCATTTCTGTCGGTTGCAGAGTCTGCTGATTATAAAGAAATTCCGCGTTAGGGATTGTAGGGGCAGCCCGATAGGGCTGTTGCGGAACGAAGTGGAGCAATGGAGCCGAAAGGCGTAACCCCGAAAAGCCCGGCGGCAGCGTAGCTGGCGCAACGCCCAAAAAGGCTTTGCAGATGTAAAAACATATTTGAACAGTGGCAATGTGCGGCCTTTTGCTACGGCCTGCTTGGAGAACAGGTTGAATTTTTTATGGAGAGATAACTATGACGAATGAGTTTAATGAATATGTCCGCGAATGTTTTTCTGAAGCTGGAGATATTGTCATAAAATCTATGATGGGCGGATACCTTGTATATTTTAAAGGAAAACTGATAGGTGACATTTGCGGTGATGAGTTGTTTTTGAAGAGAACACCGACATCGGACAGACTGCTTGCAGATTCTGAGCTGCGTTATCCCTATGAAGGTTCGAAAACACTGATGCATGTATTTGACAGCTTTGATGATAAGGCTCTGATTCAGGAACTTCTGGATGGTATGTATGCTGAATTGCCAGAAAAGAAACCTAAGAAAGCCAGATGAGAAAGAAAAAAATAAAGATTAATGAAGGATATATAAAATGGAAATCAAAAAAACAAATGCAGATGATATAGAAACGTTGATTGATATCCGTCTTGAAATGCTTAGAGTTGTGAATAATTTGCCTGAAGATGCAGAATTTGACAAAGTTCTTGTGGATCGCTCCCGCGAATATTTTCTTAAAGGAAATCAGACTACAGTTATTGCTATTGACGGAGGAAAAGTAATTGGTTGTGCATCTCTTAGTTACATAAACTTAATGCCAACATATGACCATCCAACGGGAAAACGCGCACATCTTATGAATGTCTACACAAACAAAGATTACCGCAGGCAGGGAATTGGTAAAAAAATGATTGAACTGCTGATAGACGAAGCAAAATCAAAAGGGTGCACAGAAATAAGTTTAGATGCTACGGAGCAAGGTAGATTACTTTATACTCACTTAGGCTTTACGGCAAATAACAACGGAATGGTACTGAATCTGAAATAAAGGATATAACTTATGCGAATCATAAATCTTGTAGAAAATGAACTGGGTGATAGCGGCTGCGAGGCGGCTCACGGACTTTCCTTTTATATAGAAACTGAAAATCATAAAATGCTCTTTGATACTAGCCCGAGCGAAGTTGTACTGCGGAATGCAGAAAAACTTGGTGTGGACTTGAAAACCGTAGATACGGTTATTTTGAGTCACGGACACTATGATCATTCGGGTGGAATTCTGCCTTTTGTGGAAATTAATCTGCGGGCAAAGATTTATATGCAGCACAATGCAGGCGGTGAATATTATGCCTTCGACGGAGAAGAGAAGGGGTACCGCTATATCGGGATTGATAAAAAGATTCTCTCGCTGTCACAGGTTCAGCTTCTAAAGGGTGACACAAAAATTGATGACGAGCTTCAGCTTTTTACTGTTGACCAGCGTGCTTATCCGCTGCCTTCTACAAACAAACGCCTCCGGGAACTTTGTAACGGTCAGTATATTCAGGATGAATTTCATCATGAGCAGAATCTTCTTTTAACAGCTGGTGGAAAGAAACTCCTCTTTTGTGGCTGTGCTCACAACGGCATTTTGAATGTGATGGAAACTTTGGAGCGCAAGTTTGGCAGCGCAATGCTCCCGGACCTCGTAATCGGCGGCTTCCATCTTATGAAGCGCACTGAGTTCTCCGAGGCTGACACTGCCGAAGTTACAGAAATTGCAAACAGTCTTAAAGGCTACAAAGCTCACTTTGCAACCTGCCATTGTACCGGCATTCCGGTTTACACTCAGATGAAAGAAATCATGGGCGATCAGTTGAGTTATGTGCGGTCTGGGGATGAAGTTTTAATAGAGTAGAAGAGTTATTTTATTATTCTCTTTTCAAATCTGAACATGCCTTCCGGAAACTGGCCGTTCTGCTCGTCTAAAGTTGCACTGCTGTCCGGGTCGTTTTGGTCGGGGTGATGGCTGTTATAAAACTCCACGATGTGGAAACCGCAGCGGTTTACGTAGTAGTGTATGTTGCGTTTTTCAAAGTACAAGGGTGAATCTACAATCGGATTTTCTCAAATTTTGAAGATATATTTTCTCACAAAGTTTATTCCGCTGAAGAATTGAAAAATTTTGAAATTGCTGCATGTGATGTAAGGTTTTTAAAATCTGTGGGTTATTAAAGCCGTAGCAACACCATATAGCATACTGTGCCGGCAATAGTAATGCAGGAATCAGGAAGTAATCGGCTCCGAGTGTGACATGGAAAAGAATGGCACAGAGAAGTGCGATAACAAATGGAAGTTTCGATTTGTGCTGCTTCCATTGATTAAAGAATTAAGAGAATGGGGGAAGTTTTATTTTGAATACACAAACTAACCTAATCCATGTAACTCTTCCAAAGATTGATAAGGCTCTTTCCAGTTGCAGAAGAAGATTTTGAAGAGGCTATTACTGCTATCTGGGAATCTGAAAAGAAATATGATCCTTCTGTTGTAGGCTACTGTCTTATTTATTGTCTGCAGATAATCTGTGTTTTTGATTTATCGCAGGTTTCTTCTTCCAGAATTATCTGGCCGATTGAGTCTGCTGTGATTTTTCCTGCAAGAGGATTTTTTACGCTGTCGATTTTTCCGCTGACTTCTACATTAACAGTGCTGCGTTCGAAAGCAAGATCGCATTCTTCCATAGTGCAGTTTTTGAGCACGAGATTTTTGCAGTAGCAGAAGGGCTGAGTTCCGATAATTCGGCAGTTTATGAGAGTGAGATTCTCTGAATACCAGCCGAGGTATTCGCTTTTTACAAGAGAGTTTTTTACTGTCACATTTTTTGTATGCCAGAAGGCATCTTTTGTGTTCAGTTCTGAATCTGTAATTTTGATATTTTCATCATATTGAAAAGAATATTTTCCCTTCATTTTGAGGTCTGAGATTTCTGCATCCCGGATTTCAAAAAAGGGATATTCAGATTCTTCGATTGTGACATTTTCAATTTTCAGATTCTGACTTTTCCAGGTAAACTCTGGAGAATTAACACTGCAGTTTTTAAGGCTGATATTTTCACATTCACGAATTGCCTTAATTCCACCGAGCCTGCAGTTTTCGATACAAATATCTTTATCATACCAGAGGGCAGCCCGGCAGTTTTCGGTAAAGTTTGTATCTGCGATTTTTGCTTTTTCTACATGCCAGAAAGGATAACGGAGATTCATAAAGCAGCCGGTCACGTCGATGTTGCGGCATTCCTTAAAAGCGGATTCACCGTCAGCAGGACCATCAAAGCGGCAGTTTTTTACAGTAAGGTCCTTAAGGCCGTACAAAGCTCTCTCTTCGTCAAAAGTCTGATTTTCAATAATCACAAAAATACCTCATGTGTAAGCCCGCCAGTCAGCGCGGGCGGTGTTATATAGCAAAGTAATCGAGTTTGCTACGCAAACGTCGCGGTTAAAAAAAATTGCGATGCAGCAATTTTTTAGCTTTATCACTTATTATTTAAATATTTCAAAAACTGCTGTCACATCGCCTTTACCCAGAATCTTTTTGAGCTCAGCCTGCATAATCGTGGTGGTTGAGCCTGCGGTCCCTGAGCTCTGTCGAAGGGGCGAAACCACCTTTCCAAGGCGGGTAAAGTTCCAGCTGTTAGTGTCATAGTAAATTGTAATCTGATTTCCCTGATACAAGATAATGTCGCCGGCTTGTGTGGTAATCTGGGTGTCGTTGCGTGGAAGCTTTGTTCCAAGCGGGCCAACTTTTTCAAAGTTTCCGTAGTCGGTCATTTTGATTGTGACAGGGCCTTTTTCCAGCAACTCGTAAAACGCCATGGCAGAAGAATTGTCGGCCAGTGTGGCGGCGAGCGAGTGGCTGCCACTGTCGCTTGTAATTTGAATCGAAATTTTCATATCAGAAAGTTCTCCTTTGTCAGATGATTTTATCCCCTTGCTGCCATTAGCACAGGCTGTAGAAGTAAGAAGAAAAACAGAAATTAGAAACGCAAATAATCTTTTCATGTTCAGATACTCCTTTTGATTATGCTTTTGCGTTAGGGATTGTAGGGGCGGCGAAGCCGTTCGGCAGCAATGGGATTGTCGGGTTTAGCCCGACAATGACAGTGCGGACGAATGGAGCCGAAAGGCGGAACCCCGCAAAGCCCGACCAGTTGCCATGTTGGCAACTGGTAACGCCCGAAATCTCTTACTTCAAATACTTTGCAAAAAATCCGGAAGACTGTTCCTTTACTGCTCCAAAAGGTCCAGAAATTGCAAGGGCCGGATTTCCTGCGGGTGCTGCATTTCCGGTGTGTACAAGTCTCCTGCCAGTTCAATTCCAAAATGATTGCGGAAGGTTACGGTTGTCCGTTTTACGCTCTGTGCCAAATCAAAAGTGTAATGTTCATTTGTTCTGTCTATTTTTGCAAGATTTGGATTCATAATATTCTCCTTATTTTTTTAGTAACGTTGCGTCACTTAACTAAAATGTATGGCATACCCAGTGACTTGTCAACACTAAAACGTATATTTAGTGACGAAAAGTTGCTTATGTTAAAGCTCTATACTATCTCAATATTCTTACCTTTCTATATATTTCTAGAAAAAAAAGCCAATCTCATGATATACTGTATAAATTAATAGGAAAATCATGTCAGACATCGGCTATTCAGAAAAGGATTTCGAAAACTACATTGTTAATCTTCTATCCTCAAAAAGTGGTTACATCCACGGAAGTAACGATGATTATAATCCTCAAAAATCGATTCTGCCACAAACTTTTATTTCTTTTGTAAAATCTACACAGCCTGATAACTGGACTTGCCTTTGTGATAAGTTTGACACAGAGCAGGAAGCAGAAGAAAAACTTATAGATGAACTGATTGCTTCTAGAAAATCACAGGGCTATAGTGAAGCTGAAACTCAGTATAAACTACGCAGTCTTGCTGAACCTTTATTCAAATTCAAAACAGGACCCCTTGTTCATTTTGCCGTAGATACCTGGATAGACGAAAAAAAAAGAATGTAGTGGGCTACGAAATTCCATTTACAAGATATTTCTACAAATATGAAGCACCAAAGCCAAGTGCCCAGATTATGGATGAAATAAAGGAACTGGAAAAAAAATCTTGCAGGAAGCCTTACAGAAATTTTTGGAGAGTAAAAATGACGAAAAAAGATTATTTGACAATACAAGAAAAATGCACTATCTTAAAAATAAGAAAACCTTGCACGCCTCTAGATACCTTTTATGGTCTCAATGCGCACCCAGCG